>JAFRCT010000007.1:0-61859 GCA_017404245.1 Candidatus Saccharimonadota bacterium
AAAGTTACCCTGGGGAGAACAGGCTGATCGCGCCCAATAGTTCACATAGACGGCGCGGTTTGGCACCTCGATGTCGGCTCATCACATCCTGGAGGGGGAGCACCTTCCAAGGGTCCGGCTGTTCGCCGGTTCAAGTGGTACGCGAGCTGGGTTCAGAACGGCGTGAGACCGTTCGGTTTATATCCGGCATGATTGTTAGGAATCTTGAGGAGATCTGCCCCTAGTACGAGAGGACCAGGGTGGACGAATCTCTAGTGTATCGGTTGTGGCCACCTGCTGCATTGCCGAGTAGCTATGTTCGGAAGGGATAAGCGCTGAAAGCATATTAAGCGCGAAGCCTACTCCAAGATAAGGATTCCCCATGAGACCCCAGAAAGAAGATCTGGTTGATAGGTGCAAGTTGGAAGCACGGTAACGTGTGGAGACGAAGCATACTAAACGGTCCATCGCCTTTTTCTGCATTGAACTTAATCTAGCAATCGGTGCTCAACTCACATATAATATATATGTGGCACCGTGTGTCAATTAAAATCTATGCGTCTTTATGGAGACCAAAATTACCGCTGTCTAGAGTCGTAGCCAGCGAGAAAGTGGCGACATGCGCGGCACTTTCGAGCAAAACTTGCTTTTGACAGTTGGGGAACTTTCCTTTGAAAAGTGCCCTAGAGCGACAGCGCTTCTTTTGGTGTCCATACCGCTAGGGAAATACCTGTTCTCATTCCGAACACAGAAGTCAAGCCTAGTAGGGGCGATTATACTGCTCTGCGGGAAACTAGCAAGACGCCAATTTATGATTAAATCCCTCGAAAGAGGGATTTTTTCTAGCAAGCAAATTTCTTATTTCTTTTTCCACTTTGCATTAACATAAAATAGCACGCCAATTGGCCCCAGCGCTTCCACGGCTATCAGCGGAATCAACCATGATAAAATACTATAATTTTCTGCCAGTAGCACTATGCCAAACACAATTATCGTAACCGACATCAGCGTCATAAAAACGGCATTCAATTTGTTTGCAATCTTCCGCCCCTCGGCTTTATATAATTTCTTTTCTTTCTTGGTAGCAAAATTGATTTTGTCTGTTGCCGCCAGCCAAATTATCGGTAGCGATACCACCCCATATATAATTGAAAATATAGCCATAATTGTTTTCATAACAACATAGTAACATGCGCCTCGTGTTCTTTTCAATATTACCACACCTTTCGTATAGATACCGTGAGCGTGCTGGCTACGCTGCCCGCAGCGGACAACGAAGCCGACGCCCTTGCTGACTCCATTAGGACCCAAGTTCGACGAGCTGAGGTAGAGGTAGCGTGAAGTGAGAATAGTAGAGGTAGTAGACGACCAATAGTAGCCGTAGCTCCTACGAAGCCGCGGAGCGCCCATAGTGTCTGCATTGGCGCCCCAGTCATAATATCCTCCACGTATAAAGGCTAAAGGAAGGGTGTGGAGGGAGGTATGAAACGCCACCGCAAAATCCCTCTTCCCTTATTCTCTTAAAACGGTTATAATTATCGCATAATTATAAAGAGGTAATACTATGGCGAAAAAACAAGCGGTGGAAAAAACAACAACTCCCAACGAAGATGGACGCTCACAAGCCCTAAACCTTGCAATTTCTCAAATCACCAAGCAATTTGGCGACGGTTCCATCATGAAACTCGGTGAAGCTAAAAAAATCAATGTCCAGCTTATTCCTTCTGGCTCCTTGTCGCTAGACTTGGCTCTTGGCGGAGGATACCCCAAGGGTCGCATCATCGAAATTTACGGCCCCGAATCTTCTGGCAAAACCACCCTTACCCTCCACGCTATCGCCGAAATCCAAAAGCAAGGTGGCACAGCCGCCTTCATCGATGCCGAGCACGCTCTCGACCCCGCCTACGCCAAACGCATTGGCGTTGACACTGCCAACCTACTCATCTCTCAACCCGACAACGGCGAACAAGCTCTCGAAATCTGCGAAACGCTCGTCCGTTCTGGCGCCGTCGATTTAATTGTAGTTGATTCCGTTGCGGCGCTTGTGCCTCAAGCCGAAATAGATGGCGATATGGGCGAAGCTCAAATGGGGCTTCAAGCTCGTCTTATGTCACAAGCTATGCGCAAGCTCACTGGCATCATTTCCAAGTCCAAGGCCACAGTCATCTTCATCAATCAAATCCGTATGAAAATCGGTGTTATGTTTGGTAACCCCGAAACCACCACTGGTGGCAACGCTCTCAAGTTCTACGCCTCTGTCCGTCTCGACATCCGCCGCATTGGCCAAATTAAGGAAGGTGACAACATTTCTGGCAACCGCACCAAAGTCAAAATCGTCAAGAACAAAATCGCTGCTCCGTTCCGCACTGCCGAGTTCGACATCATGTATAACGAAGGAATCTCTAAAGTTGGTGACATTCTAGACCTTGGCGTAACTTATGGCGTGCTCGAAAAAGCAGGCGCATTTATTAAATACAACGGAGAAACTCTAGGTCAGGGTCGCGAAGCCGTCAAGAAACTTTTCCGTGAAAAGCCCGAACTCATGGCTGAAATCGAGCAAAAAGTTCGCGCAGAGGCTCAAAAACGCGAAGAAAGCATGTTCTAATGCTCAAAAAGCCTTATTCTTATCACGATTTACTCTCGCGCCCCATTAAAAACCCAACCTCTCCTCTCGACAAACAAATCGAGGGCGGGGTTTGCCTTTGGCTTGTCAAACGTGTTGATAGCGAGCTTTATGTGCTTTTCCAAAAACGTGCCCTCTCCGTAACTAACGGCGGCCTGTTCGACGCCTCCGCTGGCGGACATATCGATGCTGGCGAAGATGCCCTGGCTGCTGTTCTCCGCGAAACCAAGGAAGAGCTCGGCCTTTCTCTCAAGGATTCCGACCTTCGCTTTCTCTTTTCTTTTATGACCGACAATCGTTTCATTTCTGTTTACCTTTCGGACCGCACTCAAAAAGACAATCAATTTATTCTCGATTCTGCCGAAGTTGACTCGGTTGAATGGATTGCCCTAAAAGACCTCGACTCTTTCGCCAAGAAGTTTGTTAAACCCTCCCTTCTCAAGAAATCCCTCCACCTAGAAAATCTCAAGTTTTACCTAACTCACTATCTATAAATGGAAATTATCAACATAGACGGCCAAGTTGTAGGCGACGATTCTAGCGAAAAAGCAGAGGATGCGCCTAAAGCTTCTTTTGTCCGTGAATTCGCTAGCCACAACCCCCACAAAATTACAGACTTAAAACCTGCCGTCCATAACCAAAACCGCATTAACGTTTTTTTAGGCTCAACGTTTGCCTTCTCTCTCGACATTTCTCAAGTTGTCGACTTCCATCTCAAGGTTGGAAAAACTCTTACCAGCAAAGAAATAAAAGATTTAGAACACGCCTCGGAATTTGGTAAACTCTATAGTCGCACCCTAGAATGGGTCCTAACTCGACCTCGCAGTGTCAAAGAAACTCGCGACCATCTCCAGAAAAAACTCAAACTTCGTGAACTCAACAATATGCGTTGCCAGCAGAATGCCGCTCGTGTCATGGCTGACCCCGAGCTTGCCAAAAATCGTGCAAAGCTCCACCTTAAAACCCACGAGTTAAAACTATACTCCGAAGCCGATATCGAAGCGGTCATCACAAAGCTTCTTAAAAAAGGCTATCTAAACGACTACACCTTTGCGCGCTGGTACATCGACAACCGCTTTGTCAAAAAAGGCATTTCAAGAGCAAAACTCAGCCAAGAGCTAACCCAGAAAGGCATCGACCGCACCACTATAAACGAACTTCTGAATGCATCGGGGCGCACCGACGAAACAGAAATCAAAAAAATCATCATCAAAAAAAGCGCACGCCTAGAACCTTCTAAACTTTTGCGCTATCTCGTTTCGCACGGCTTCCCCTACGACCTCTCGTACGAGCTAGTCAAAGCTTACACTTCCAACCCAGAAAGCTTCTCCCAAGACGTTTAGTTTTCCATTAGTTTGTTGGTGGCTGTTTCGATTTGTTTATTATAAAACTCTGTAAGCTCCCGAGAAGCTTGCTCGGCAGCTTGCTTTGCACTAGTGTAACTCTCGGCAATTTGCCCGTCGTCTTGCGTGTCGTATGCTAAAACCAGCGCCTGCATCTCGCCAACCAGCTTTTCCAAAATTGTCTTCGCCTCTTCGTTCTCCAGCTCGCTAGCTACCGCCGTCAGTTTATCTAGGTATTCCTTTGCGTTGTCACACGTTACCGTCTCGCCAAAGTTGCCCAACGCCTGCTCTAACTTGCTGTTTAGTCGAGCTTTCTCGTTCACGGCTTTGCCAAGTTCTTTTGCGCTTTCTACCACCCGCTCTTGCACTTCGCTTCTCCCCATTTCAAAACCCATCTTATAGCACAAAAACCCACACCTCCGCCCATTACTAGCGCCAGCCCCACCGCCAGTATTATATTTTTATCCATTGTATTTTTTCTTGCCATATTTCCTCCTATCTTAAAGTCCATAATTCAAAATCTAGCGGCCAAGCATTAAAACTGTCGCAGCCCCTAAGCCCAGTGGATTGTTGCAGCATAATTGGCGCTGGGCCACCCGCCACACAATGTGTCTCGTGCGCATAATGCCCCAACCAGTGCCCCATCTCGTGGTTTATTACCATATGCTGATAATCTCTCGTGCTCATTCCGGCGGCACGGCTTGCTTCGGTGCCCTCTCTCCATCTAAGGTCGTTAATTATCACCTCGTTATTCCAAGTCGTGCAAGACAAATCTCCCGAACATCCTGCCGTTGCATCTAGGTTCGCCGCATCCGAAAGTATAATGTTTAGGTCTTGCCCCTTATTTACTTCCTTAAATCTAAGCCCCATCCTGGCCCAACCACGTTCGTCACTTAAGGTTTCCTGTACTTTAGTCTTAAAATCCTCAAAATCGGCTTCCACTTCGCCCCAAACCAACGTCTTATAATAAATATATTTCACACCGTCTTTGTCGTGTCCATGTGCATCTCCAGTCGACCGAGTATTTGTCCCATTCGCATTTGCCCCAGGCCTATCAGCTGGCCACCCCTCGTAATTCTCGGGAAAGGGAACTGATACTTCTTCGCTTTGAAGTTGCTTAATTAAATCGTTTGTTTCTAACGCTTTGCCACCTTGGGCGCTAAGCCCCATCACAACCACCAAGCAAAATCCAGCCAAACTTGCCCAGTGCCTTTTCGTAAAAAATCTCATTGTGGGATTTTCGTCTTTCTTGCTCTACTCGTCGAAAAATCTGGCTCCCTAAAAGGGTTCACAAAGTTGGGGATAAAATCTTCCTTTGTGGCCACCTTTTTAATTTTGGCCTCTTCGTCCTTAACAATCACCTTATAGTCGGTTATCTCTACAATTTCACGTCTTGGCACCACTAGCTCTGGGTCTACCAAAGCCTTAAGCGTGGGGCGTTTTACAATCAACTGCTGAACAGAAAAATTATCAGTGTTTACGGTATAATCCACAATTTTTCCCAATTTTGAACCTTTTTTTGTTTCGACTTTAAGCCCAATTAACGAAAACTCCAGCTCCAGCGTTTGGTCTATCTTTTTTACTTCCCCCTCTCTCGTAAACACATCTTCTGAGTTTACAATCATCCCTAAATTAGAAAATTCTCGCACATCTCTAGTGTCCAGAATATCGCCAACCTCTGGGTCGTTTTTTATAATCGGCCCGTCCACATAAAACCCAATAATTTTCAAGCTTTCTGGTTCTACAATTTCTTCCGTTGTCCAAGCAATTGCGCCCCCCACATGCAAACTCAGCACGGGATAACCAATCAACCTAGAAGCGCTCACTAACATAACTCAATTATACCATAACTAATTACAGCCAAAAATCATTCTTGTTTATCCTCGCCAACTTATCCCCAGGCAAATTAAACTTCTTTCCAGGCGCATACTCACAAATAGCCTCCCAAAAATCCTCAAGTTGCGGGCGTGTGGCCGCCACACCCGCTCGTCGTGTCGCTTCTCTCAAAATCTCCAGCGCTACACGCTTATCTGCTCGTCGCAAGCTTTCCCTGCTTATTCTCAAATCTTCTGGTACTACATTTTCCGTTATTGTGTCAATTTCTTTCAGTAGTTCCCTCTGCTTTTTCCACAGCTCATAAATCGCTAGCTTAGTTTCTATGTCTAGCTCGCTCAGGCGCGCCCTAATCCTGTTTCTTAAATATTCGTCCGTTGTATTGGTCGGGTCTTGTCTAAAAACTACGTCATTTACGGTGGCATACCTAAGGATTTTTTTCTTATCAAACCACTCGTCCAAAAACCCATCAATAAACGGCCGTCGAATCCCTGGCGACGACAAGGGCGCAAGCCCTCTTATGCCAGTGCCCCTAATAAAGTTGATTGCCACCGTCTCCACCAAGTCGTCAAGATGGTGCGCCGTAAAGATTTCTCCTCGCTCCCTGAAAGCAATTTTCCTCAAAAAATCATACCTCAAAGCCCTTGCTTTTTCTTCGCTAATTTTTTGCGTTTTTGGCGCTTCTCCCCTGTAAAACCGTATTTTGAGCGCAGAGCAAACTTCCGAAAGTTTTACGTATTTTTCTACAAAATCCGCATCAGTTTTTGAGCTTTCTCTTGCTCCATGGTCAAATGTTGCCACTACTATTTCCTCGGCAGAAAACCGCTTCAAAAAAATATCAAGCATCACCATCGAGTCAATCCCCCCCGACACCGCCAAGATTTTCTTCATTTCCTAATTATATCATTTTATGTTATTATTTAGCTATGCAACCCGAACTTCCGCTAGCCAGCAAACTCGCACAAATCAAATCTTGGCTTGGCGTGGGTTCAATCAACATCTTTGGCTTACCAATGTCTGGTAAAGACACTGTTGGTGTTCGTCTTGCTGAAGCTCTCGGCGGCAAAATGCTTTCTTCTGGCATGATTATCCGCGCCATGGAATCTGCCACATCTCAGCACCTCACCGACGCTGGCGAACTGGTTCCGAGCGATGTTTTTAGCCAATGGGTCTTGCCATATTTTAGCCGCCCCGAGCTTAAAGATAGCCCGCTCATTCTTTCCTCTATTGGCCGTTGGAGTGGCGAAGAAAACAGCGTCATCTTAGAAGCCGAAAAATCTGGCCACCCCATAAAGGCCGTTTTGCTCTTAAACATTTCCGAGGCCGACGTTCTTCGTCGTCGCGCCGCCTCTGTTTCTCTGGGCGACCGTGGCTCTCGCGCCGACGACAAGGAATTGTCCGTATTTAACACGCGCCTCAAAGAGTTTCGTGACAAAACTGCCCCCGTCATTCTTCATTACGATAATCTCGGCCTCCTAGTTAGCATCAACGCTGACGCTTCTCGCGACGAAGTTTTCGTAAACGCTGTCAACGCTCTCTTTGCTTTTTCCCAAAAACAATCTCAAAAATAGCCCTTGACTTTTTGCTGGGGGGGGGGGGTAAACTTAAAAATAAGTAGAAGGTGCTAGTTTCTGGCAAAAACAAACAAAGAAACTTTAATTCATAAATATATAAAATATGCAAAAACATTATTTTTCTTTGTCATCAAAATCATTTCTTTTGGCTTCGTTTCTTGTTGCGGTTTTAACGTTCGGTGCGCTTAGGCTTTTTTCTGCCGATCCAAAGTCCTCCGCAACCGAAACAAATCCTCTGGTCAACATCTCCGAGCTCCCTGAGTCCTTTATGGAAAAATATCTCGAGGATTATTCTGCCTTGGCCGAGAGCGACAATAAGGAAAATATCTTGATTGTTTCCTCCGCCGAGCCACCCAAAAACATCTACGGCGCCAAATCCGTCATTGCCGCCGCCAACAACCAATATTTCCTCGAATTTGAAACCTCAGAAATGAAAGACCTTGCCTTCTCCCAACTCAATTCCGATCCAACCTTGACCGTTTCCGAGAACGTTCTCCGAGAAATCCATGATGACGGCGAAGAATCAGGAGACGGATATATGTCCTGGGGGATTTCTGCGATGGGTCTTGACCACGCCAAGGAAATCCTAGAAAATGATTACGATGCCACCGACGTCGTCGTCGCTGTTGCGGATACCGGCCTTGATGTAGAGCTGTTTAAGTCTCATTTTGGCGAAGAAAAACTCGCCGGAACTTACGACGTAATTACCTCCTCAAAAACCTACATGGTCGACGAATTCGGTCATGGCTCCCATACCGCTGGAACCGTCGCTGAAGGTACTCCCGCTAGCGTTAAGATTTACCCAGTTCGTCTTTCTGAGGGCCGTAGCTTATATTCCTCCGACATTATTGCGGGCTTAGACTATATCTCTTATTACGAAGTTGCCGATGTTGTCAATATGAGCTTTGGTGGTTACCGATACGAAGAAGCAGAATACTTAGCTATGGAGGGCGCTAGGTCTAAAAATATCGTTCTTGTTGCTTCCGCTGGTAATGAGTCGACGAGCAACGAGAGCTTCCCATCAAGTTTCGACAATACAATTTCCGTTTCTGCTCTCGACTCAACTTTAACTTTCGCCTCGGATTTTTCTAACTACGGCAAAATGATTGATTTTGCGGCTCCCGGTGTCGATATTCTTTCGATTAACGGCGTCCAGAGTGGTACGTCTATGGCCGCCCCACACGTCTCTGCTGCCGCCGCCATCGCAAAAAGCTTTAATAAGGATTTTACACTTGAGCAAACTATCGAGTTTCTTAAAACCCGCGCCGTTGACCTTGGTTCCCTTGGTCGCGATAATCGCTATGGAAACGGCCTTATTAACTTTAACGGCGCAAAACTCTGTACGAGCGAGAGTGAACTCTGCGACGAATTCTCAATTTTCGAGACCGCCGTCGAAACCGGCATCGAAATCGCCGAACCGACTTTAACTCCCTATAACTACGGTAGCCTAACCAACATCCTCGCAACCGAAATCAAAATCAAAAAATCCGACGGCTCTGAAACCGTCCGTTCTCTCGGCGACTTTGGTACAAAAATCGAAATTCATGGCTATGACCCCTACGCTTCCGGCGAGCAGACCGTCGAAGTCTCTCTCGACGGTTTTAATACTAGCTTTAGAGTAACGAACCCCGAGAACTGGGAACTAGGCTGGGGCTACAGAACATACGTCAGCCAGAACGAATATTATGCAACGCTGGATTCCTACAAAGAACATAACCTCAACATCAAAACCCTATATTTCCCAGACACTATCGACGGCTATGCCGTCTCCGCAAATGACGGTGGCTGTATGTTTAGGGGCGGATTCGAAGAAACTGGTTTCTACTGCGCAAATGACGGCAATAACGACTCCAAACAATACGAAACCCTCATCTTTCCAAGTAATTTCAAACGTCCCAGTATTAACGGTGTCGAAACCGGAAATGGAGCCTTCTCGAACGTTACTCACATAAAAAGCCTTGCTGACGAAATCATAGTCGGAAATATGGGGCTTGCCAACTTACTTAACCTAACAACCCTTGATGCGACGGTTTACTTTGAGCCTTACGTTTATACAGACATTAACGGAAACAGAATTGAAGAATACGGATGGGGCCCCTTCTATCGTGACCCATCCCTAGAAAGTATCACTCTCTCGAGTAGAGTAAGCGGTATTCCAAATTCAGCATTTGACGGCTGTGCGTCCTTAAAATCAATCGAACTTCCAGATGTGGTTACGTCAATCGGCAACCGAGCCTTTGCATCGAGTGGGATTAAATCCATTATTCTTAAGGAAGGCGTTAAAAAGATAGGAGAGAGCGCTTTTGCGCAAAGCTCCCTTGAATCAATTTCGCTCCCAGCCTCCCTTGAAGAAATCGGAGAGAACGCTTTTTCTAATACGAACTTCCTGACTTCGATTACTGTCGCGGAGGATAACCCCATTTATGACAGCAGATTGAGTAGCAATACGATTGTCTTGACCGCCGAAGACAAACTAATTGTCGGAACCAAAAACGGAAACGTTCCCGCCACGGTCAAGTCGATCGCGAAGGGCGCCTTTCAGAGTCTCGATACCTTAGCAACCGTAGAAATCCCCGAAGGCGTAGAAACGATCGAAGACGGAGCGTTTACGGAAAACCACTATCTAACAAAAGTTGTTCTTCCTCGCTCACTTACGTCTATGACCGAGAGAGCGTTTGATACAAGTCCATTATCTGATACGCCCAGCATCCCGTGGAACGAAGTTTTCTGGGTTTGGGATAATACCTATGCAAAAGACCGCGTTGTTGAGTTTGACTGGCCTTATGTTTTAATGGACGAACTAACCGAAGAACCTCCTGCGATTGCCTATTTTGGATTTGACCACAACCCTAAGGATGAACGATATGTAGCAAAAGATAAGGCTACCCCAGAAAACACCATAATTACAGTTTATTATTACGATGAAGAAAGTGGCAAAATTCTCGACGAATCAGAAATCATCAGCAACTTTTCTGTAGAATATAACGACGGAAGTTCCGAAGCGATTATCGGTGGAAATAACCATCTTGTCTTTACGTTCGACACGGTTAGCGGCTATAAGAACCTTAAGTTTAACGTATATTATAATGCAGACTATCTTACTGTCGAGGATTATATCCTCCCAACCGACATCTCTGCCTATCTGGGTCAATATCTTGACGAAATCGAACTTCCCGAAGGTTTCTCCTGGATGAATCCCGAAGAAATCGTCGAGGAAGGGAAGACCGAATATCTCGTCCGTTTCACGCCGAGCGATACCGTAAATTACGCTCCGGTTGATGATATCCCCCTTACGATTACTCTAAAAACCGCCTCAACTTTTGCCGAGGTCTTCCCGGACGCAAGCCTCCGCGCGTGTATCGTTTATAATCTAAATGCTAAAAACGGTACATCTCTAACCGAAGAAACGATTAGTCTCGAGGGCGACGTTTATCCAATGACTGAACTTGACTGTACTGATTCTGAGGTTATTCCTTCTAATCCTGCCTTCCCAATCTCCGACTCTCGCGGAATCGAAAAGCTTGTTAATCTAAAATCTCTAGGTCTTCGAAGCGGCGCATCTGAAGAAGATAAATTGAAACGAATTAATCTCTCAAAAAACGAGGCTCTTGAATCGCTTATTGTAATGGATACTAACTTAGCCAGACTTGATCTATCAAACACCCCAAATCTTTCCGACCTAAAAATAGTCAATAATTCAGAAACGCCACTTGTTAAAACATCCACGTATCTCGAATGGCGTGAAGACGAATTCGGCGTCGGCAGTCCTGTCATGAATATCTCCAATCTCGATTTCCTGAAGAATGTTGACTTTTCTGTCGAGCCGTATGGCTGGTACGAGCCAGTTTCCGCAACCTACGATGAGGAAACTGGGCTTATAACCCTGAGTAACGGCGGTCCAACAGGGCTTCTAATAACCGTCACCGATCCAAACGGCGGCCCAGATACAGTTTATCGACTCGACGGAGCCGTGCGCAAACTTTTCTTCACCGCCTTTATCGATAACGAGGAAATAGCTAAAAACCTTGACTTGTCCTATACTTACACTAACAGTAAGATAGATCCAAAGGAGAGCGCTGAATATCTACTTATCTTTCTTGGTTATGACCCTAGTAAATACATAGTCGAAGACATTCATATCGCTAGTGATGACGATATGTTCGTTGTCGGAGAATCGGATGTTTACTTTACTGTTCGCTATAAGACAAAGTCAACTACTCCTCCAACCGACCCAACTGACCCGACCGACCCAACTGACCCGACCGACCCAACTGACCCGACCGACCCGATTAACCCGGCCGACCCAGAAATCCCCGACGACCCAATTTTCCCAATCGTCCCCATAGACGGCGACTCTACATCGGACTCCTCCGAAGTCAAAATCCCAAACACTGGTAGCTTTACTTCCGAACTAGAAACCACCGCCAGTAGCGCTGACCGTTCTCAGGTTCTCCTCGGAGCTATCCTCGCCTCGACCTCTCTCGTCCTTATCTTTATAATCGCACGCGTGATTAAGAAGAGATACAACTAATCTCTCTTCAGCATCACCGTAAACGCATCGCTCGGAATATCAATTTTGCCAAACCGTTTCATTCTCGCTTTTCCGCGCTTCTGCTTTTCAAGTAGCTTTGCCTTTCTGTCTCTGTCGCCCGTATGGATTTTAACCGTTACGTCTTTTCGGTACGCCCCAATCGTTTCTCTCGCAATAATCCTCGCCCCAATCGCCGCCTGAAGCGCCACCTCAAAGTTTTGCCTCGGAATAATTTCCTTAAGCTTCTTCGTAATCGTCCGCCCAATTCCGTCCGCTTCACTCCTGTGGCACATCACCGAAAGCGCATCGTTTCTGGTCCCCGCAATCAAAAAATCTACACGAACTAGGTCTTCCGCACGATAATCCGCCAACTCATAGTTAAAGCTCGCGTACCCCGACGTAACAGATTTTAGCTGGTCATAAAAATCTGTGAGTAGGTTTGCCATCGGCGCCTCAAAGTCAATTACCGCCCGGTCCTCAATATAACTCAGGTTTTTCTGCACCCCACGTTTTTCTACAATCAAGTTCAGAACATTTCCTATCATACTCTTTGGCAAAATTATTTCGCCTTTCACCCACGGCTCACGGATTTCCAGCACCTCATTCATGTCGGGAAGATCTGCCGCACTCTTGATTTCTATTTCTTCGCCCGAGTTTAGCGTTACTTGATAATTCGTCGAAGGGTTTGTCACTACAAGGTCAAGGTTAAACTCCCTTTCGAGCCTCTCGCGAATAATGTCCATGTGAAGAAGCCCCAAAAATCCGATTCTCAGCCCAAACCCGAGAATCGGCGAATTCTCCGGCTCAAATTGTAGCGCCGAATCCGAGAGCGCGAGCTTCTCTATTGCCTCCTTGAGTGTCTTATAATCCTCGTTAGAAACAGGGAAAAAGCCGGCATAAACAAACGGAAGCACATTTTTATAGCCCGGGAGTGGCTTCTCGGCAGGAATCTTCGCAAGTGTCACCGTGTCGCCGACTTTTGCCTCTCTTGTGGTTTTGAGGTTCGTCACGATATAACCAATTTCTCCTTCCTCAAGTTTATCCTTCGGCGACATCTCTGGAGTCAAACTCCCGATTTCTAGCGCCAACCCCTTCGTCTCCGCCGCCATCATCAAAATCGCGTCATTTTTATTCAGCTCCCCCTCAAAAATCCGCACATAAAGCACTACTCCACGATAGTCATCAAAGTAGCTGTCAAAAATCAAAGCTCGCAGTTTTTCCATATTCAATATTATAACATTTTCTATCACTGTCGTCAGTAGCAGCCTCAATCAAATTATGTTAGAATAGGGTCAAGGAATAGCATTTATGAAACTTTATCTCGTCCGCCACGGCCAAACTGATTGGAATGCCGAAAACAAAAGGCAGGGTCGAACCGACGTTCCGCTTAATGAAACTGGTCGCGCTCAAGCTCTTGCGCTTGCTGAAAAAACTAAAAACCTAGAATTCGATATTTGTTATTCTTCGCCGCTTTCTCGCGCCCTAGAAACCGCAAAAATCGTTTTAGATAACAAGGCCAAGATTATCACGGACGACCGCCTTATCGAACGCGATTTTGGCGAACTAGAGGGAACAACGTCCGAAGATAGGCTTGACCCAGAACTAAAAACCGACACCTGGGATATTTCTGCTAATACTAACTATAAAGGAATTGAGCCGGTCCAAGAAATCCTGGAGCGAACTCGGAAATTTCTCGATGATTTAATTGTTAAAAACCCTAAAGATGCCAAAATCCTCATCGTCGCCCATGCCGGCAGTCTCAAAGCGCTTTACTATAATATCGTTGGCTATGACGAAACCACTAATTTCCACGAATTCGAACTCAAAAACGCCGAAATGAAAGAATTAGATATTTAACCCCCTTGACTTTCGGAATCGTCCTCGCTTCCTAGCCGCCGCATCTTCGGTTCTTGCCAGTCTCGCCGCCATCATCTATTCCTTTTCTCGTTTCCTAAAATACCGTGCTTGCACCTGAACGCAACTCTAATGAAAATATTTCGCCACAAAAGCCCCTCTCATGGGGGCTTTTTCGGTATAATGTAACCATGCATCAAAAGCCTCTAAAGATTACCAAGCTTAAATTAGTATCTAGCGACAGAATCGGCAAAATTATTAAGAATGGAATTAGAACCGAACTAGCGGAGGAAAAAACCTTAAAGTGCCTAACGAGATTCGGCTTCAATATAGAACTAATTAGGCCGACCAGTATAGAAAAATCAAACAATCCTGATGCCTTAATACTCGGAACCATATGGGAAATAAAAAGCCCAGAAAGTTCAAATCCTAACACTATCAAAAATCGGCTTCGCAAGGCCGCTAAACAGGCTAATAATATTATCTTTGATTTAAGAAACGTCAAGCGTGGCGCCGTGAAAGTAAAAAAGCAAATCATCGACTTTGCGCAAGAGGGTGGCAAGGTCAATCATATTATGATAATAGAAAAAGACGATACCGTGCTTGACATAAAAAGACAAAAAAGGTATTATAAATTCAATGGGAGCGACCCCGTTCTTAACTGAGCGAGGCCAAGCTCCCATTTTTTGGGCTTGCTTTTTCCGCTATTCTCGGAACCACAGGCTTGAGTCAAAACACTTTCGCTTCCAGTGGTCAAGCTTACGAAGCCGGCTTCCTCGGTCCTGGCGCCTTCTCAATAATCGCATCTAGCACTTTCTCGACGTTCAGTCCCGTTTTTGCCGACACGCCAATAATATCTTCTTCTCCGCAGCCTAAAAGATTAACAATTTCTCGCGTAACTCTCGGCACGTCCGCAGCAGGTAAGTCAATTTTGTTGATTACGGGGATAATATATAAATCCTGCTCCAGCGCAAGGTACACATTCGCAAGCGTCTGCGCCTGAATCCCTTGCGTCGCATCAACAACAAGCACCGCCGTTTCTACTGCCTGAAGGCTCCTAGAAACTTCATAAGAAAAATCTACATGTCCTGGCGTGTCGATAAGGTTTAGCTCAAACCCCTTGTAGTGCATCTGTACTGGCGTTAGCTTAATCGTAATACCCTTTTCTCGCTCAAGCTCCATACTATCAAGCAACTGCGCTTTCATCTCGCGCTTTTCAACTGTTCCCGTAATTTCCATCATCCTATCCGCAAGCGTAGACTTGCCATGGTCTATGTGGGCAATAATACAAAAATTCCGTATTTTCTGAGTGTTCATACATATATATTATATAATATATATGTATTCTATCAAGATTGCTACTTTAGTTTCAAACTATCCGCAACCGAAACAATCAGCTGAAGGTCTTCTCTAACCTTCTTCTCCTCTGCCTCTCTATCAATTTCTTTCCAAATCGACGGCGGTTCAAGCGAATCTTTTCGGTCATTAATCGCAATATGTAATTTATTCCCCGAAAAACCTAGCAAAACCTGTCCATCATGCGCATCGTATAGCCTGTCTATCCTTTCAATAAAAGCCGGGTCAAGAATATAAAACGCTTCCGACCCGTTTTCTGCGAATACCTTATACTTTTTGTTAAAATCTGGCGACTCAAGCTCAATCTGTGGCATCCTCCTCATTTTCTTTCCGCTAAAATCCTTCACCACTGGCACCGTATAATTGCTAAACCTCCTCCCAACAATTTCTGTTTTGTGTTCAAATTTCTTCTTAAACTCAAAAATGATATATCTCCCCAAAAACACGGTAACCTGATGTTTGTTCCCATCCGAATCTTCGCGCTCTTCGGTTACTCTTACGTCCGCCTGCTGAAACCCTAGCCCATGGTATTCTCCTTTTATATAATCGTTTGAGGTGAATCGCTCCCCAAGGCTAACCATTCCCGTTTCGTAGATAGTCTGAAACGGGATTCCTTTATTTACGCTATGTTCATAGTTAGAAAACATTTTCTTAAGTACTGGGTCAATAAAAGCCTTTTTGTAAGCGAGTTTATATTCCTTGCGTAAATCCAATGTAGAAAGAAATACTGCAATTCCGCCTCCCACCATCACAAACACTCCAATGAACAATGTCAAAAAAATAACTGTAAAAACACTCCCAAAAATCGACGTATCTCTCCCCAAACCTTTTGTAAAGAAAGGAATAATAAAGAAAACCATCAAAAGAACGAATAATCCGCCCCAAATCGCACCACATATCCCATAGACTTTCTTTAATTTTTTTCGACATTCTGCTTGAATAGCTTCCAAAGTTCGTTTACTCATAAAAAAATTATACCACGCCCATCACCACGAGCATATTTTTAGCACTCTTGACGTCTAACTGCTAATTGACTATAATAAGCCCATGAATCTTACAGAACGCCAACGCGACATTCTCTTTGCCATCATCGAACAATACGCCGAGCTAGCCACCCCAGTAGGCAGCGTCACCTTGGCTAAGCTCTTTGATGTTTCTTCTGCCACCATTCGCTCTGAAATGGTCAAGCTCGAATCCCTTGGGCTTATCGCTCAGCCCCACACTTCCGCCGGTCGCATCCCCACCGACGCTGGCTATCGTTTCTATGTTAACTCTCTCGTCGAAGAGTCCGAAACAGAAGAACCCGCACCCTCGGCTCAAGTAGAACCAAGTTATCGCCCCAGTCTCCCCGAGGGGTCAATCAGTCGCCCACTTCATGTTCTCGAAGTGCGCGTTTCCTCCCACGCTTCCGTCGAATCGTCTATTAAATCCGCCGTCAATTCACTCACTGAGCTCACGGGCAATCTCGGGCTTGGCACCATCGGTAACCAACTCTACATTGCTGGCATCTCTCGCTTGCTCACTCAGCCCGAATTTGTCGATTTGTCGCGCGTTCAGGCTGTCGCCAAACTCCTCGACAACCTCGAGCCTTGGCTCAAAGAAGCCGCCCCTGGCGAACCGCTCAACATTTTCATCGGCCAAGAAAATCCCATTGGCAAATCATCCGACGTTTCACTCATCATTTCCAAGTTTCGTTCGCCTTTCTCAGATAACAGTTACATCGGCGTCCTTGGCCCCACCCGCCAAAATTATCAAAAAGTCATGTCGCTCGTTCGCCAAGCTGGCAAGATGCTCGAAAAATCATTCTAAAAGGAGTATTTATCATGAAAAAACCTCAATCAGCCTCAGAAAATCCATTAAACCCATCCAAAAATGCAGAGCCATCTGCTCCAGCTAAAGACTCCGCTATTACGGCCGCCACTGCCAAAATTGCCGAACTCACGGCCGACCTTCAACGCACTCGCGCCGACTTCGAAAACTATCGCAAAAACGTCGAAAAAGACAAAGAAAATCTCAAAAAACTCACCAAACTGGCCACCGTCGAAAAGTTTCTTCCCCTCCTCGACGATTTCGACCGCGCCATCTCAACTTATCCCGAGTTGAAGCCCCTCGAAAAGAACTTCGAAAAATCTCTCAAATCTCTCGGTCTCGAAAAAATCGACACCAAAGAGGGAATCGAGTTTAACCCAGAGCTTCACGAAGCCGTCATGACCGAAGGCGATGGCCAAAAAGAAACTGTCGCCGAAACCCTACGCCTAGGTTACCTCTACGAAGGCGAAGTCCTTCGTGCTGCCATGGTGAAAGTTAAGAATATTTAACCAAGTTTTTTGACATATGCTATAATAAAGCATATGGTGAAAAAGTCTATCGAAAAGTCAGGGCAGCACTCTGCTAAGCGCCAAGGCTCCACGCCTCGTGCGGCTAGGCGTGCCAAAGCCCGTGCTAAAAAGGCCGAGAAAAAGCAAGCCATCAAGCGCGATCTCAAAAACATGAGTTTTGGCGAGCGTGTTCGCTACAAGCGAAAGCTCAGAAAAGACCGCGAAGCTCGTCGTCGTGCCGAAGATTTAGCGTCGCTCCCCAAGCAACCTGTTCTTCGTTTCTTTGCTCATTTTCACCCCAAGCGTGTTTTTCGCTATTGGTTCTCTTGGCGAGGCCTCAAAAAGATTTTCAAATTTGGCCTAGCCTGCATCTTGCTCGGCGTTATTCTCGTGGGTGCCTTGTTCCTTTATTATAAAAAAGACATCAACGACATCAAATTATCCGACATCGTCATTTCCGAAACCGTCAATACATACCTCGATCGTAACGGTGTCGTCCTTTGGGAAGACACTGGTTCCGAAAACTACCGCCTTGTAGTCGAAGGCGACCAAATCTCCGATTATGTCCGCAAGGCCACCGTCGCCATCGAAGACAAAAACTTCTACAACCACCCAGGCGTAGACCTCAGCGGTCTTGTTCGTGCCGTGTTTAACACTCTCAGTGGTCGTGCCGTCCAAGGTGGCTCTACTCTCACTCAGCAACTCATCAAGCAAGTCTACTTTGCCGATGAGGCGGCCTCTGAAAACCGTGGTGGTATCGCTCGCAAAATCAAAGAACTCATTCTCGCCATTGAGCTAGAAAAAATGTACGACAAAGAGCAAATCATCACAATGTACCTCAACGAGTCGCCCTACGGCGGTCGCCGCAACGGTATTGAATCAGCTGCTCAGACCTATTTCCGTAAGTCCGCCAAAGACCTTACTCTTGCCGAGTCGGCTCTCCTTGCTGGCATCCCCAACAACCCTGCCGTCCTAAACCCGTATAACACCTATGGCAACGAAATGCTCATCGAGCGTCAACATCGCGTTCTCGACCGCATGGCCGAGCTAGGCTACATCACGCCCGAAGAAGCCGAAGAAGCCAAAGAAGTTGCAATTCTCGACACTATTCAGCCCGAAGGCTCCCAATACGAAAACATGCTGGCTCCTCACTTTGTTCTCGAAGTCAAGTCTCAGCTCGAAGATAAATATGGCTATTCGACAATGCGTTCTGGTGGCTTCACCATCAAAACCACTCTCGACTACAACGCTCAAAAAATTGCCGAAGACGCCGTCGCCTACGGTCAGTCCATCTCTTGGAAAAACAACTCCGACAATATTGCCCTAGTCTCTTTAGATGTCGAAACTTCCCAAGTTGTTGCTATGGTTGGCTCTGTCGATTTTAACAACCCAGTCTACGGTTCATATAATGCCGCCACCTCACTAATCGAGCCAGGCTCCACCATCAAACCCATTCTCGACTATGCTCCGCTCTTCATGCAACGCTCTGGCCAAAACTTCGGCCCAGGCACCATCCTAAAAGACGAAAACATCGACGCCATCTATTGCAAAGGCAATGTTGGTCGTTGTGCTCTTCGCAATGCCAGCCAAATGTTCTATGGCAACAAGCCTATCCGCTATTCGCTCGCCCAATCTCTTAACATTGCCGCCGTCAAAGCTCTCTATATCAACGGCGTCGAAAACTCCCTAGAAGTCGCACATAAACTCGGCGACGTCTCATATTGCGCTGGCCAAGATTACGTCGGGCTATCTGTCGCTATTGGTTCTGGCTGCAATGTTCGTCTACACGAACACGCCAACGCCTATGCATCGCTCGCTCGTGGTGGCTCCTACAAAGACATTGTTTATGTTCTAGAAGTCAAAAACAGCTCTGGCGATGTTCTCGAATCTTGGGAAGACACTGCTGGCGAGCGAGTCGTTGACGAGCAAGTTGCCTATATGGTTACCAATATCCTCAGTGACCGTCAATCTCGCTACTGGAACAATGAAGGCTTCGTTATTCCTGGCGTTTGGACTGCCACCAAAACTGGCACCACCACCACCACTTCCTCTTCCGAAACTAAAGATTCCCTCATGGTATCCTACTCCACCTCGCTCGTTAGTGTGGTTTGGAACGGCAACCACGACGGCTCTGGCCTAAGCAGCAACACCCATGACATCGCACGCTTCGTCACCTACGAATACATGCGCCGTGTCCATCCAGAAGTTTACGAACCAGCAGGCAAGTGGGTTGCAGGTAGCGAGGCTGTACGTCCCGCAGGCATTCAAACGCTCACTGTCAACGGCATAACCGACATCTGGCCTTCTTGGTATAACGAAAAGACTTCAGGTGTCACCAAAGAAACCATGCAGTTCAATCGCTACACCAAAAAACGCGCCGCTGTCTGTACTAACGCCGCTTACATCGTTGAGGTCGAAGTCACCAAAACCGTCGACCCCATGACTAAAAACGAAGTCTATAACGTACCAGACGGCTACGATCGTGATACCGAGGATGACTGTGCCTATACGCCTCCTTCCGTCAGTATCGCCAAAGTTGGCAAGCACATTTCCGTCACCGTCAACGGTAGCCAAATCATTGGCGGCAACTACACCGTTACTACGAACAGTGGTCTTACCAAGAGCGGCACCATATCAAGCGCCACTTTCTATGCCGATTACCAAATTACTGGCGACGAAGGCTCTATTACCGTTACTGTTTCCGACAAACTTGGCCAATACGCAACGTCAAGCGCCATCACCATCCCCGCCCCAGCCCAGCCAGTTACTCCTCCTAGTCCTTCCGACCCCTCGACTCCCGAAACTGACGATTAGCCAGTTTTGCAAAAGCCATTCTGCCTGCACTAGTTTGTAAGAAGCGAACAAATTCCACGTTCGCTTCTTTTCCAACCAGTTTTTCTGCGTTGTCTACCACCACCATAGTTCCATCCGCAAGATGTCCCACCCCCTGCCTTGGGTTACTACCTTTCCCCGTAATCTTTATCTTCAACTTGTCGCCTTGTTGCAACTTGCTAGAAAGCACTAGCGCTAAGTCGTTGACATTAAGCGTTTCTATTTTCTCCGTGGCTGCTACTTTTGCCAAATTATAATCGCAGGTCAAAATAATTCCGCGATTTTGTCTGGCCAGCACCAGTAGCCGTTCGTCAACTGGCATCTTGCCAAGTTCACTGTCGTCCAAAATCGTCGTATCAAAAAACACCGTCCTCTCCAGTTCACTCACATTGTCCAGCCCCAGTCTTGCGCGTACCCGTTTTTCCGCATCCTTTCCGTCCGCCAAAAGTTGCATCTCTCGAATCACCGATTTTGGCACAATAAAATCATCCGCCAAAAACCCAGTCTTTCCAACCTCAATAATCCTGCCGTCCATCAGCGCACTGGTATCTACATACACTTTGCGCCTTCCCGACGCTTTGGGGCTTTTCCTCGTTAAACTGTTTATAGTCAAAAATGTCGTCTCACCAAAAATTCCAATGGCAAGTAATAAAAACAATAAGTCCATAACTATATTATGTCATGAAACAACAACTTTGTCCACACCAAACAAACGTGTATAATCTCTGTTGTCCTCGACAATTTTCAGTTGCTCATCGGCCAAATCTTTCCGCCCTAGTTTTTCAAAAATATCTGCCGCCAAATCAAACCTGGAGTTTTTGTTCATAGCCAGCATTTCAAGCGGAGTCGTGGTGGTACCTTTTTCTATAAACCCATGCACGCTCAGTCGCCTCGAGCAAGTATACTGGCTCAAAATTTGCCGCAATGTCTCTGGGTACCCATGAAAACTCGCCACAATCGGAAGTTCTACTCCAAAATATTCATCAAATGTTTCCTGACCAAACTGCCTACTAGTTGTACCAATGGCATTGTGCGTCAGTGCATTTATTCCTACAAACCTTAGCCTAGCTTGAGGGAGTTTCTCCTTGACAATTCTTCTCGCCGCCAACATCTCTCTGGTTGCCACATCACCTGCTGCCGTAAGCACAATTTCTGGGTTGTCATCGCTTGCGAACCCAAAAATACTCGCCCCACCATTATCGTACTGGAATCTCGCATGATACCCATCAATCCATCTTGGATTCTCATTTTTATCAAATGTTGTAAAATTTACAACATTCTCTGTATTTAGCATAAAAGTAAAACATTCTTCCGCCGCCACGTCGTCAACAGGGAACAAACAATTAACCTTACCACTAGGCACGCTAAGTAGCGCCGAAATCATCGCAGGGCTTTGATGCGAATAGCCATTGTGGTCTTGCCGCCAACACATACTAGTAGAAAGCAAGTTCACGGCTGGCCAATTTTTGCGCCATTCTACCAGCTCCATTTGTGAAAAGAACTTAACTTGTTGCAGTATTTGCGAAAAAATCACCGCAAAAAATGCCTCGTAACTTCCCATCATCGCCGCTTCGCCATTTGATATGTGTCCCATCATCGCCGCAAACAGTGCATTTTCCGACAAGAGCTCCACAATTCGCCCATCTGGCGCCGAAGGCAAATCATAATTTTTTATTGGCAAGCTCCAAGCTCTTTTTTCCGTGTCGTAGATTTCCGAAAACCTATTGCTCGTGGTTTCATCTGGCGAAAAGAAATAAAACTTAGAATCTTTTTCCATTCGCTCACGAATCAGCCGCCCAAAAGTTTTGGCGATATTAATTTTGTCTTCTCCAGGCTTTTCAACGCGCTCAATCATAACAAAAATCCTTTTCCTTCCTCGTACAGTTCGTTAAACCGATACGATTTTAACCAAGTCTCCAGTTGCAAAAGCTGCACTTCGTCGCTCCCTGCCTTAGATAGTGGTATTTGATGCGCTAAATAATTTCCGCACACTTTTTGTCCATCCACTTCCTCTGGCCCAGTTTCGCCCTTTCGAGATTTATATATAATCATCGGCGCGCGCAGAGTTTCAGCTCGCCCCAGCGCAAATTGTATTCTTTCTGCATCGTCGCCATCAACCACAATTGGCTCAAATCCAAAGCCCCTAATCATTTCTTTTTGCTCACGTTCGCTTTTTCTGGCAAATACCGTAGGCCCAGAAATCTTGTATCCGTTTACATGCAAAATCGGCAGCACCCGTCCGTTTGTTTCGCCAGCAATTAGCTTTGCAAAGTTCATACTAGCCAGCGCCGTGCCAGTCTCAAATTCGCCATCTCCCACCATCACCGCAACGGTTTTTTCTGGATGTCCCAAGGCCACACCATAAGCCGTACCTAGCGCATAACCCAACTCGCCCCCTTCCGTCACCACTCCTGGCGTCATCGGGCTTGAGTGGCTCGGAAAACCGCCCGGAAAGGAAAATTGTTTGCAGAGATACTCAATTCCGTGCAAGTTTCTAGAAGCGTTTGCGTCAACTTTTTCTAGTTCGCCATCAATAAATAAATTAGCGTTTAAGGCAGGGAAACCATGCCCAGGCCCCAAAACAAACTGCAATTCTGGCCTGTTCTCAAAAAAATATTTTAGGTTGGCATAAATGACATTTATCCCGTGGCATGTTCCCCAATGTCCCAACAACCTCGGCTTAATGTCGTCAAACTCCAATTTTTTCTCCAAAAGAAAGTTCGATTTCAAAAACAGTTGCGCAACCGTCAAATAATCTGTCGCCCTAACTCGCCTTCTAATTTTTTCTATGTCTTGACCAGTAATGCCCACGCCGATAAACATAAACTCATTATATCACATTTCGGCGCTCGGCAAAAGTATGTTATAATTGCCTCATGAAACTATCCGAAGAACTCATTTGGCGCGGTTTCTCCGCCCAAACTACCATCTCCGACCCATCTCTCCTCGACAGTCGCTCATCCAAAAAGTTCTATTGGGGTGCTGACCCTTCTGCCGACTCTCTAACCATCGGTAACCTCGCCGCTCTCATGATGTGCGCCTGCTTTGTCCGCCACGGCTACCAGCCCTATCTTCTCGTTGGCGGCGCCACTGGCCAAATTGGCGACCCCAAAGAAAACGACGAAAGGGAGCTAAAGCCTCTTTCCGAAGTCGAGCATAACAAAACCCGCCTCAAAGAGCAAATCTCGCGCATCATTCAGGCCAGAAACGTCGTCATGCTCGATAATCTCGATTGGTTTAGAAATATTTCTTTCCTCGAGTTTCTCCGCGAAGTTGGCAAAACTTTCTCCATGACCCAGCTCCTAGACCGCCAGTTTGTCCAAAATCGCATTGGCAGTGGTGGTTCAGGCATTTCTTACGCCGAGTTTTCCTACACTCTCATACAGGGCTACGATTATCTTCATCTTTTCCGCAAATATGGCATTTCTCTCCAGCTTTGTGGCGCCGACCAGTTCGGAAACTGCGCCTCTGGTATTCATCTAATTCGTCGCCTCGAAAACGCCGAGGCCGACGTCTGGAGTACTCCACTAGTCATCGACCCAGCCTCTGGCAAAAAGTTCGGTAAGTCCGAAGGTAATGCCGTTTGGCTCTCTGCCACCCCCGCTCGCCTTCCCGACGGCTCCCTGTCCCAAAACTACACTCCTGTGTTCGACTTCTACCAATTCTGGCTAAACCAGCCCGACTCCGCTGTTGAATATTTGCTAAAAATCTACACTCTCCTCGACAAGCCACAAATCGACGAAATCTTAAAAACTCATGCTTCGGCTCCTGAAAAACGCCTCGCTCAAAAAGCTTTGGCTCGCGGAGTTACCGAAGTCGTCCACGGCGTCGATGCCGCCGAAAAAACCGCAAGGCTTACCGAAAAATTGTTCAGTAAAGATTTTAACTTCTCAAAAGATGAAATATCAGCTTTTTCAGACTTGTTGCCAACTTTTTCCCTGGGAAAAGTCATAGATATTTTGGCTAACTCTAGCTTAGCGAGTTCTAAGTCCGAGGCCAAGAAGCTCATCAAGGCAGGAGCAATTTCTATCAATGGCAAAAAAATAATAGACGAAGAAGAAATGGTCAATTCTCCGTCGCTAGTCAAAAAAGGAAAAAATAAGTTTATAATTGTAAAATAAAATCAAGCTCAAAAGAGCCATCGGATTTTATGTTATAATAACGAACATGAACGATTTAGAAATTATCGGTTCAACCGAATATGTCGAAGTCGCTGGGATAAAAAACATCCCCGCCAAAATTGACACTGGTGCCGACTCTTCAAGCATCTGGGCTTCTCATCTTGACATGTCAAAAGACGGTGTTTTGTCGTTTCGGCTTTTTGACGAGTCCTCAAGCTTTTATACTGGCGAAACTCTCTCTCGGCAACCTGACGAATATAAAGTAAAAATCGTCCGCTCAGGCCATGGTGACGAGCGTATCCGCTATCGCACTGAGCTACTGTTGACCGTCAATGGTCACACCATCCACGCCATGTTCACCTTAGCCGACCGTTCGCGCAACAATTTCCCAGTCCTCATTGGCCGCCGCACACTCAAAAATAAGTTTATCGTTGATGTTTCCCGAATGTCTGTTCCAAAACAATCCAATCCTAGGACTCCAAAGCTAAACGCCGAACTAAAGAAAAACCCCTATGAATTCCATCATAAATATGATATAAACTAGCGGAAAAGGAGACTATATGAAACTAGCTATTCTCTCAAACGGACCAGGCAACTATTCCACCAAGCGCCTTGTCGAAGAAGCCAAAAAACGCGGACATGATGTTCAAGTTGTTAAGTACAAAAACTGCTATCTAGCCCTTGACGACCGCAATCCCGATGTCTACTACAACGGCGAAAAGCTTCCCCGTTTTGATGCCATCTTGCCTCGCATTTCCAACAACATGACTCGCTACGGCTGTGCTGTCGTGCGTCAATTCGAAATGCAGGGCGTTTGGACTTCGGCTCCATCAGTAGCTATCACTCGCGCCCGTGACAAACTGCGCGCTGCCCAAATCCTAGCCAAATACGATGTTGAAACCCCTAAAACCGTCGTTTCTCGCAACACTTCCGATATTGACGACCTCATTGAACAAATTGGTCTCCCTGTCATCATCAAGTTGGCCACTGGCACTCATGGTAACGGCGTCATTCTCGCCGACACCAAAAAGGCCGCCAAATCCGCTCTCCAAGCCTTCTATCTCTACAATGAGGACGGCACCAACATCTTGCTTCAAGAGTTCATCAAGGAGTCCGCTGGTACTGACATCCGTGCTTTTGTAGTTGGCAATCGTGTTGTTGCCTCTATGCAGCGCACCTCTCTCGACGATGATTTTCGCTCCAATCTTCACCAAGGTGGCCAAGGCATTCCTATCAAACTCACCGACGAAGAAAAGAAAGTTGCTCTCAAGGCCGCCAAAGCCATGGGGCTACACATTTGCGGCGTCGACCTCATGCGCTCCGAAAAAGGCCCCCTCGTCCTAGAAGTTAATGCCTCTCCAGGGTTTGGTATCGAAAAAGTTACCGGCAAAGATGTTGCCTCCAAAATCATCGAATACATCGAGAACAACGCCCTTCGCCACAATTCCAAAGACCGCGTTGGCGCCTAGAATGGCTCCGAAATAGCCCCTGTAAGGGGCTATTTTTATAAAATTATGGTATAATATACCATATGAACACAAAGTCGTCTGAACTCAAAAACTATCTTGGCAAATCTGTAACCGTTTCTGGCTGGGTCAATTCTCGCCGCGACCATGGCGGCCTCATCTTCATCGACCTTCGCGACTTTGCTGGCCTCATTCAACTTGTCGTTACTCCCGACATTAAAGACGCCTTTGCTCTGGCAGAATCTCTTCGCGACGAATTTGTCATTCGCGCCTCTGGTGCCATTCGCAAACGCTCGCCCGAGCTAGTTAATCCCAACATCCCCACTGGCGACATCGAGCTTGTCGTAAGCTCTCTCGAACTCCTCAACCGTTCCGAGCCACTCCCAGTTAATGTTCACGATGAAGGTGCCGAATCTGGCGAAGAGCTTCGCCTTAAATATCGCTTCCTCGACCTCCGTCGCCCTTCTATGCAACGCCTCATCAAAGAGCGCTCCCGCTACTATCAACACATGCGCAACTATATGTATGCGCACGACTTCACCGAAGTTACCACCCCCATCCTCGCTAACTCCTCTCCAGAGGGCGCCCGCGACTTCCTTATCCCTTCTCGTCTCCACCCTGGTAAGTTCTACGCTCTTCCCCAAGCCCCACAGCAATTCAAACAGTTGCTCATGGTTGGCGGCGTTGAGCGCTACTTCCAAATTGCACCCTGCTTCCGCGACGAAGACCCTCGCGCCGACCGTCTCTATGGCGATTTCTATCAGCTCGACTGCGAGATGTCGTTTGTTGAAGACGGCGAGGTTGTCCGTTCAACTATGGAACCGCTCATCATTTCCCTCGCCACCGAATTTGTCCACAAAAAGCTAGTTTTGCGTTCCGAGCCTGCCAAAGCCTTTCTCAAAAAAGGCCAAACCGTCCCACGCCTTCCATACGAATTTGCTATGAACACCTATGGCGTAGACAAGCCCGACCTCCGCTACGGCATGGAGCTTATCGACCTAACTGCGGTGTTTCAAAACACCAGTTTCAAGGTGTTTAAGTCGCCTTGCGTTAAGGCTCTTTGTGTCAAAGGCGGTGCTTCGCTTTCCCGTTCTCAAATCGACGCTTTCACCGAAACCGCCAAAAAGCTTGGCGCAGGTGGCCTAGCCTACATCCTCTATCAAGACGGCGAAGCCAAATCTCCCATTCTCAAGTTTATGTCCGAGTCCGAAATCTCGTCTGTCAAAAAGCTCACTGGAGCTAAAGATGGCGATGCGGTTTTCTTCGGCGCCGACGAACTCGCCAAAGTCAACAAAGTTCTCGGAGCTTTACGCATTGCCTTCGCCGACCACTTTGGGCTTAAGAAAGATTCCGAAGTGGCACTCTGCTGGATTGTCGATTTTCCGTTCTACGAATGGGACGACAAACAAAAGAAACTCGACTTTGGCCACAATCCATTCTCCATGCCAAAAGGTGGTTTGCCAGCTCTCGAGGCCGCCAAAACCGACGCCGACAAGCTTGCCATTGTTGCCGACCAATACGACATGGTCATGAATGGTTTCGAAATCTGCTCTGGCGCCGTTCGTAATCACAACCCCGCCATCATGTACAAAGTGTTCAATATCTTGGGCTTCAACAACGCTTATGTCGAATCTCGTTTTGGTGGCATGCTCTCCGCCTTCAAGTTCGGCGCTCCTCCCCACGCTGGTTGTGCCTTTGGCATAGACCGCATTTTTATGGTGCTAGAAGACGCCAAAAACATCCGCGACATTGTTGCCTTCCCCAAAAACGGCTCGGGTATTGACCTCATGATGAACTCTCCCTCTGTGGTTGACCAGTCTCAACTAGACGAAGCTCATTTAGCTATTGTTTCCGACGAAGATTAACCTTTGGCATTTTTGCCGTCAGTGCGCCATAGATGTCCATCTCTGGCGCCACTTTTATTTGCTTGATAGTTCCTTCTCCAAACTCCACCCCAGTTTCTCCGCGCATAATTACAATTGGCGTGCGCTCATTCGACTCCCCCATAGCCGCTACCGCCATGGCTGCCAAAGGGTCAACCTTATCAATTTGAGTAAGATGCATTTTTCGGCCAAAAATATCTTCTTCTCCTCTAATATCCTTAAGTGGCTTTAGTCCACTTAGCCCAATGGCCATTCCAGTTACCCCCAGCCTCAGCGGCATCGTATGCGAGTCGGTCGCCACTACTGCCAGATTTTTCACCCCTGTCAGTTTTTTTAAGCGCGCACGAAACTTCCGACAAATTTCATCGGGATTTTTGGGCCACAACACAAAATACCCCTCTGCATTCGACTCGTCAATCCCCGCTCCAGGTATCAAAATCCCTTGGTTTATGGTTAGATTTACCTTAATTTTTCCCGAATCACTAACATATTTTAGGTACCTTTCCGCTTCTTGCTCAATTAGTTCCTGCTTGGTTATTTCTGATGCCTTTATGCATCTACCCTCATGAATCCCCAATATTTTCGAAGAAACAAATACAATATCATTTTCTCTAACCTCAAGTTTATCCCAAACATCAAAAATATCATCCTTAGGCGGATGAATTATTCTGGTTTTTATGGGTATCAACTCAATTTTCATTGTCTTGGCGGAAGAGGCGAGATTCGAACTCGCGGTAGTTTTACCTACGCCGGTTTTCAAGACCGGTGCCTTAAACCACTCGGCCACCCTTCCGTGGCCAATTTTATCATATTTTTTCTTACTATGCTATAATAATCACATGTTAGGCTTGCGTACCAAAAAGGCTTTCACCGTTCCAGAACTCCTTGTGGTGGCCGCATTTGCCACTCTTCTACTCATCTTGTTCTTCGTTCAAAAGTCAAATGTCGACGCCATGCATCGTGACGAAGCTCGCAAGGTTGCTATCAACGCCATGTATTACGCCCTAGAAGAAGGTTTTTACGTAGCCAACCAGTACTATCCAGAATCCATCTCCGAAGATGTCCTTACTGTCATCGACCCCCAACTGTTTACCGACCCTACTGGCCTTTATATCAATTCCGACTTTGGCTCATATTCCTATGAGGCCACCAACTGCAAAGACGGTAAGTGTAAGTCTTATACCCTCCGTGCTACTCTAGAAAAAGAAGACGATTATATCAAACGCAACCGTAACTAAAAGGAGATAAAATGAAATCAGTTCTTTCATTCGACGTCGACCAAACTTTAAATGTTGCCAAAACCCCCATCCCCGACGAAATTGCCGACCTTCTCATTGCCTGCCTCCGCAAAAACCTTGCCATTTGTCCCATTTCTGGCCAAAAGTTCGACCAATTCCTCATTCAAATTGTCAACCGCCTTGTTGAGCGCGGCGCCACTCCGTCCAACCTCAAAAACCTTCATCTTTTTGTTGCCCAAGGCACCCAATATTACAAGTACAACCCCTCTGCCTCCAGAGATTCCAACAAATACAGCGAAGATAGTTGGGAGCAGGTTTATAGTTTTCCATTGAGCAGTAGCCAAGTAGAAAAAATCACCAATGCCCTCAAAACCGCCGCCAAGGAACTGGGCTTTTGGGAGGAAGACAAACTACAAGAGGGCGACGAAATCATCGAAAACCGCCTTTCTCAGGTTACATTTTCGGCCCTTGGCCAAAAAGCTGGCACCAAGGCCAAATATGCTTGGGACCCTAACTGTCAAAAACGTGAAGCTATCGTCAAACGCGCCAAAGAGCTTACTCCAGAGTTCGACTACGAAATTGGCGGCACCACTAGCATCAACGCCATCACTCCAGGCATGAACAAAGTTTTTGGCATGACTCACCTCATGGAAGAGCTTGGCGTCGAAAAGTCCGATATTCTCTATTTTGGCGACATGACTCAACCTGGCGGCAACGATTATCCAGTTGTAAAAATGGGCATTAAAACCATCACTGTCCGCTCGCATGAAGACACCGCTTATGCACTTCGGGGCATTCTTGGTTTTCTCGACTAAGTCAACCCTGTCTTGCTTGCGCTTTTCCAAAAATACGTGTAGAATAACATCATGAAGACATATATCATAGGCAACTGGAAAATGAACTTTACCGTGGGCGAGGCTTCTCTCTTTTTGCACAAGCTTCTCCAAAAGGTCCATGCCTATCGCGACATAGAGGTTGTTGTTGCTCCTTCTCTCGTTGCTCTCCAGTCGCTATCTCTTCAAGTTGACCGTCGCAAAATCAAGCTTGCCTGCCAAAACTTTTGTCATCACGATTTTGGCGCCTATACTGGCGAGGTGTCCATTTCTCAGCTTCGCACTCTTGTAGACTACGCCATTGTTGGCCACTCCGAACGACGCTACATTTTTGGTGAAACCGACAAAGACATTCGTGCCAAGGTTGCCGCCGCCATCCGCGGGGGGCTCACCCCCATCCTCTGCGTTGGCGAAACCGAGTCCGAGCGCACCTTTGGCGAAACCGCCGATGTCATCCGCGACCAAGTTCTTGGGGGGCTTTCCGAAGTCTCTGCCGAAGATTTATCCAAAGTCATCATCGCCTACGAGCCAGTTTGGGCCATTTCTGGCCATGGCAAGCCCACTCGCCTAGCTTCTCCTCTCGACGTCGCTGACGTTTTCGCTCTCATTCGTAGCATTCTCGGCGAAACCTACGGCAAAAAGCTCGCTTCAAACATCCCACTCTTATTTGGTGGTAGCGTCAAGTCCACCAACGCCGAGTCCTATCTTCTCCTCAAAGATTGCAACGGCTTACTCATCGGTGGCGCCAGTCTAATCGCCCCTGAGTTTACCGACATAATCGAAATCGCTAAACGAGTACAAGATGAACGCGCCTAACTCTTCCAAAAAACCTTCCGCTCGCTATATGGATTTCATCGGTCCGCGTCGCCCTGCCAATGGCGACCCTCTAGTCCACCGCCCTGCCACTCGCCCTTCTCGCTTAGCTCAGCCAACTTCCTCAGCCAAAGCTAGCTCGGCTTCGTCTGTTCGTGTTTCTTCTAGCGCCGAAAAGCCCTACATTTCCCGAAAGCCTGCCACCTCTCGCGATCTTTACATGCCAGCAAATTCCTCCGAGCGCATCAAAACCACTAGCGCCCCCCACGATGCTACTGCTGCCAAGGCTTCTGCTGCTCTTTCTGGGGCTACTGTCGCCAAATCGCCCTTCCTCCCTTCCTATCAAATAGAAAAGCGCCCCCTTTCCTCATCCGTTCCTCCCAAGAAAAAGGAAGCCAACTTCGAGAAACTTAGTTTTCTTGGTGTTTCCGAGGCTAGCGAAGAAAAGCCTCACAAAAACGATTACACAAAAAGGGAATCAAAAAAGTCCAAAAAATCTTCCAAAGACTCATCTCGCCCCGTCAAAATCATCGACGATGCCAAGCCAAAATCTGGCTTCCCCCTCATTCTCATTATTCTCCTCACTATCATCCTCGGCGCGGCCGTAGGGGCGGGTGTCTACTTCCTTCTTCCCAAATAACCTCCCTTATGTTACAATATTCCTCGTACCGTGGTGGGATTAGCTCAGCTGGTTAGAGCGTCTGATTGTGGTCCAGAAGGTCGTCGGTTCGATCCCGATATCCCACCCCACGTTTACATAAACACCTCATGGTGTTTTTTTCTCGGCCATGCTATAATTTTCTCAGATGAAAAAGCTTATTTCCATTATTATCCCCGCCTACAACGAAGAAGAATCGCTGCCCCCCTGCTTTTCTCGCCTCACCAAACTAATCGACGGCCTTACTAGCTACAACTTTGAGGTATTGCTAGTTGACGACGGCTCTAAAGATTGCACCGCCAAGCTAGCCAAGGCTAAGCATGCCGCCGACAAACGCTTTCACTATCTTTCGCTCTCGCGTAACTTCGGCAAAGAAATTGCCATGATGGCTGGCATGGACTATTCTCATGGCGACGCCGTCATTTTTATTGACGCCGACCTTCAAGACCCACCCGAGCTTATCCCAAAACTTATCGAATACTGGGAGCAGGGTTACGACGATGTTTATGCTAAGCGTCGTTCTAGGCGCGGAGAAACTTGGCTCAAAAAATGGACTTCTCGCATGTACTACCGTGTCCTCCAGTCTGCCACTCGTGTAGAAATCCAAAAAGACACTGGTGATTTCCGCCTACTCGACCGTCGCTGCATCAACGCTCTCATTCAAATGCGTGAGTCCTCGCGCAACTCCAAAAGCATGTTTAGCTGGATTGGCTACAAGAAAAAAGAAGTTCTCTACGACCGCGACCCACGCATTGCTGGTCAAACCAAATGGAACTACCTTCGCCTTGTCGATTTGGCCATCGACGGCATCACCTCATTCACTACTTCTCCGCTTCGCCTAGCTACCATCCTTGCCATCCCCACTTTCATTTTGTTTGTTGGCTACTTTATCTATGTCATCATCAAAAGCATAGTTATCGCTTTGCCCATTCAGGCTTTTCAGGCTATCATCCTGCTTGTGCTGTTCTTTTCTGGTGTCAACATCCTTTTGTTTGGCATAATTGGCGAATACCTCGGCCGCATTTTCAAGGAGTCTAAAGCTCGCCCACTCTATTTTATCGACGAACATGATGGCCAAAAAGAAACTAATTCGCTCGCTTCACCAAAGGCTTCCAAATGACTTTCTTCCGTCGCCATCGCCTAGCAGTTTTGTTGATTTTAGCCCTACTTGTTCAAACTGCCGTTTATCTTTTTGTCGGCACCAAAAAGGCCTACTTCCACATGGACGAGGCCTACTCGTTTGGACTTTCAAACTATTCGCAAGTAGAAATACAAGACAATCCCGATTTTTATAACACTTGGCACGATTCCAGCTACTATGCCGACTATCTACAAGTCGACACCGACGAACGTTGGGACTTCACCCCAGTCTATACCAACCAGCGCGACGATGTCCATCCGCCCCTATACTACCTGTTCCTTCGCCTCACCATGGAGCTTACTGCTGGGCGCATCACCAAATGGGGCGGCATCGCACTAAACATTCTCATCTTTGCCAGCATTACTGTCTTTACTTTTCTCATTGCCAAACGCCTATGGCCACGCACTGCTAGGGGCGAGCTTATCGCCTTGCTTGTCAGCTTTGTTTCTTCTATCACTCTAGCTTCACTTGCCAGCGTGGTTTACATTCGTATGTACGCTCTTTCTACCCTTAACATTTTAGTCATCACCTACCTTCATCTGCTTCTGCAAGATGCCTACACCCGCCGTCATCTTATTCTCATTTTGCTTGTCGCACTTATTGGCTCGCTTACGCATTATTTCTTCCTTTTCTACCTCGGTGTTTTATTTATACTTACGCTAATTAAACGCTTGCGTACTCATCAGCCATTCTGGGGCTATGTTTTAGCTTTTGTCGTAGCCGCGGTTTTGTCGCTGCTTATTTTCCCTCATTCCATCACTCACCTTTTCTTTAGCCACCGTGGCAGTGGCGCCTTGTCAAATCTTGCAAATCCAAGCGCCCTTTTGCAAATTGGTAGTTTTCTTTGGCTTGTTCAAACTTATGTCTTTAACCATCTGCTGGTTCTTTTGCTACTTTTTATGTTCATAGCTTTTCTTGTTGCTAGGCGCAAACGTCTTTCCATTCCCAAACTCTCGCCCAACTTTTGGCTGGCGTTTTGGCCAACCCTTGCCTATTTCTTCATCGTCGCCATCGCCTCGCCATACATCGAGCTTCGCTATATTATGCCAGTTTGCCCCCTGATTTTTGTGCTTACTTTCTACTTTGCTAGCAACCTAGTCGAGCCACTCCTTACTGCCTCTCGCAGTAAAGCCGTGCTCATCTCCACGCTTGCTCTCATAGCCATAGTGCCAATTTTTACCCCCATCCCTCCTCAACAAAACCTATATCTTGGCTATGATTCACTCATTTCTCGAGTTTCCAAGGCCCACACTTTGCCCATGTTATACTGGTTCAATTCTAGCCACAACCGCTTTCTAGACGACATTTATCTTTTTACGCTTGTTGATAAGTCGTATGTTGCTAAAGACCAAGAGCTGACCTCGGCCAACCTCGAGGCCGTTTTGGCAGACACCGACTATTCCAAAGGTCTCATCGTTATCATCAACGAAGGTTTCGACCATCACGAGGTTTTGTCAAAACTTATTAATCATACTGGTCTTAATTCTTATTCTCAACTTTACCACCTCAATGCCGCCGACATTTATCTAATTTCCCCCTAGTTGCCCCCATCACTCTCCGACTTTCCCAGCGCTACTTCTTTATGCTCGTTTGCTCCAACCTAGACACTGAGCACATTTTTGTGTTATAATTCCTTTGTCGCGAGTGTAGTACAGCGGTTAGTATACAAGTTTTCCAAACTTGGGATGAGGTTTCGACTACCTCCACTCGCACCAACATAAATGCCTCCCTAGAGGCAATTTTTAATTTTCTTATAATAACTCAAATCTCCCCCCATCTCTCTCAAAATCTAATTGGTACCTCTGGAGGGACTCGAACCCACGACCCCTTGTTCCGAAGACAAGTGCTCTAATCCACTGAGCTACAGAGGCTACCATGCAATTTTATCATATTTGTAAAAAACTATGATAAAATAGACTTAATGTTCTGGGATGAAGAAACCTCTGCTATAGAAAAGCGCCAAAAGGCTCTCGACGAAGAGTTCAATTCTTTGCTAAACAGTCTTATGTGCGACTATCTCGAAGAAACCAAAAAGCACCTCTCCTCTCTCCGCGCCGAGCTAAAAAATGCCGTCAAATTGGACGCCTTTGGTAACGAAATCACTCCCGAAGGTAAGGACGAAGAAGTTTGGGAATACTTTGTTCAAAAAAACCTCTGGGAAAACATCTTTAATAAGGGCTACAAAACCAAACAGGCTCACTATCTTAATCGTCTCGAAGATTTCCTTTCAGAAACCGTCTTCGACCCAGAAAAAAACATCGAGCTCTTTGGGCGCGGGCTTCTTTGGCGCTATTACGCCAAGCCCAGTTCATCTGGCCGTTTCACCTTTCAATACCAAAAAACCGACGACCCGCTTGTTCCATTGGTTGCCACGCTTAAAACATTTTATTCTTGCCTCAAAGACAAATAAGGAGCCTGCGCCGTGTTTGCCCTCATTAAAAAATCTCTCGCCGCCGCACTACTCATTGGACTAGGGAACTACGCTTTGCTTAAGCTTGGCTCCCCCATTGGCCCTGTTATTTTTGCTTTTGGACTTCTCGGCGTTTGCTATCTTGAGCTTAATCTTTTTACTGGCAAGTGTGGTTTTCTTTTTGAGAGCCGACTCAAACTTACTGATTTGCTTTTTATTCTACTATTTAATCTTGTCGGCGGCTATCTATTTGGGCTTCTTTTCCGCTTGGCCGACCCGTCCCTTGCCGAACCCGCTCTAGAAAAAATCGCTTCCTGGGACTTTTCTATTGCCTTTTTCGTCAGGTCGTTTCTCTGCGGAGTCATCATGTACCTCGCCGTTAAAATGTACAAAAAAGGCACTCCGCTCGGCATCATCTTTGGCATACCACTCTTCATCTTTTGTGGTTTCCAGCACTGCATTGCAAATGTCATTACTCTTGGCGTCGGCGTCGCCTTTTCTTGGTCGCTTGTTCTCGCCATCCTTGGCAACTTCCTAGGCTCTCTTTTTATGTCTTTCCTTTCCCAAGAACCTAATTCCACCACCAACTCCAAAATTGCCAAGCCAGAAACTGCTGCAGTCTCCCAGCAAAAATCCCTCAAAAAATCCAAAAGATAACAAAAAAGCCCCATATAGGGGCAGTTTTTAGCGACCGTCTTTGTGGCGCAAATGTTTGCGCTTGTCGCTATGTTTGTGGTTGTTGTTGCGGTTTAGCTTAGCAATAACTTTGTTGAGTTTCTTACGCATAAAAATATTATAACACACTTTGCCCAAACAAAAAAGCCGTGTTATAATCATGACCATGAACGAAGCCGAACTTCAGGCTAAACGCCGCGACAGCGAAGAAAACGCCACCATGAGCCGCGCGCGCATTCTTGGCCTCCCCTATCTCGACACTCGCGACTTTGAAGCCTCTGTTCCCTTGGTTCAAGGCATCCTCGACGTCGAAGAAATGCATCGCAATTTTATCCTGCCGTTAGCCAAAGGTGGTTCTGGCGAGCATTTCCAATTTATGATAACCTCTCAAACCCCACGCTCCCTTCTCACTCGTATCCGCGAAGAATACGAGCATGACGGAGAACGGGCTGATTTTTTCCTTATCTCTGGTTCTGCTTTTCGTACGTTTATGCTTCGCTACGACCCTCCTCGCGAAACTCACTACGACGACATCCGCATCGCCTCCGAGGGCGACTCCGAAACCATTGCTTCCGTCTCTCGCACGCTCAACTCCGTTTCTTCCGACAAGATTTTCAACTACCTCCTAGACCAAGCCGATAAGCTCGGTGCTTCCGACATTCACATCGAAAACCTCAAGGGAGAAATCCGTGTTCGCATGCGTATTGATGGTTTGCTTCACCCTGTGGCCAACCTCGAACGCGATCGCTATCGTGTTATTATGGGCGAGCTTTCCTCTCGCGCCAATGTTTCCTCCGCCTCCGCCAAGCCCCAGTCTGGGCATATGCAGTCCGAGATTCACCGTTCTGGCGCCACGCACACCCTAAACGTTCGCGTCGAGACCATCCCCACCATGTATGGCCAAGACGCAGTCTTACGCTTGTTCAACTTTGACGAATCTCTCCTCAAGCTCGATCTTCTCGGTCTTTCCGAATCCGAGCGCCTAGAAATCAACGACATCATCAACCGCCCACGCGGCCTTGTTCTTATGGTTGGCCCCACTGGTTCGGGCAAGTCTACCACGCTCTACTCCATCATCAACGCCCTAAACACCACCGACCGCAAAATTATCACCCTCGAAGACCCCATAGAATACGGCATCACTGGCATCTCTCAAATCCCCATCCACACCAGCAAGGGCGATTCTTTCGCCGAAGGCCTGCGTAGCGTTTTGCGTCTCGACCCAGATGTCGTAATGGTGGGCGAGATTCGCGACGCCGACACCGCCAAAACCGCCATTCAGGCCTCCATTACTGGCCACCTTGTACTTAGCTCTTTCCACGCCGATTCTTCCTCTGCCGCTTTCTCTCGCATGATTGGCCTCATTGGCACCAATCCCATTTTTGCCAACTCCATTCGTTTGGTTATTGCCCAGCGCCTAGTCCGCAAGCTCACCGACACCAAAGAAGAATACGAGCCAGACGAGGCCATCAAAACCTATCTCCGCGACACTCTCCGTGGTGTCGACGGCTTTAACCCAGACCACATCCGCCTGTTCCGCCCCGTTGCATCCCCAGACAACCCCTTTGGCTATGCTGGACGCGCCGTCATTATGGAACAACTTGTGGTTTCCGACGAAATTTCCGCCTTCCTTCGTGGCGACGTAAAAGATGTCAACACTAAAAAAATCGAAGCCGTAGCCAAGCGTAACGGCATGCTCACTCTCGAGCAGAAAGGTTTACTCATGGCGCTAAGCGGCGTTACTACGCTTGAAGAAATCTCGCGCGTCATATAAAATACTCATATTATGTCAAAATCTTCCACAAACAGCGATATGGTGGCCGACTACAACGGCTACGATTACAAAAAAATCTTCTGGGAAGACGGCAAGCGCGAATACGAAGACCTTGCCGATCGTATGGCTATCCGTAAACTCCTGCCCGATTCCATGGATGATTTCGTTGACATCGCTGGTGGCTATGGTCGTCTTGCCGACGAATATCTCCCCCGCGCCAAGCACTCCACCATTTTTGACTATTCTAAAACCGAACTCGCCGACGCCAAAAAAACCTATGGCCCTCGCATCTCCACCAAAGCTGGCGACATCTATGCCTTGCCCTTTGCCGACGCTTCTTTCGACGGTCTCATGATGGTTCGCGCCACTCATCACTTTAAGGATATGCCCAAAGTTGTCGCCGAGCTTTACCGCATTTTGCGTCCTGGTGGCATCGCCGTTATAGAAGTTGCCAACAAAAAGACTCTCCCCAAAATGCTCCGTTACTGGCGCAAAAAATCCACCGTCAATCCGTTTAGTCGTCAGCCGTCATACCTCTCCGACCTCAATATGTATAACTATCATCCCAAATATATCGAATCTCTCTTCAAAAACCAAGGCTTCAAGATTCTTAAAGTTCTCTCTGTCTCAAACTTCCGCTCCGCCAAGCTCAAAAAAGCTTTTGGCGTCAAAACTCTTGGTCGCATGGAAAAAGTCGCACAACCTTTGCTTGCTCCTGTTCGTTTTGCCCCCTCCATTTATTACAAGCTCGAAAAACCCGCCAAATAACCTAAGCCTATGCTATAATATAAACCGTATGCGTTTAGCTAAGGGCGATACTCTAGTCGAAATCATGTTCGCTATCGGCGTCTTTGGCCTGGTTTCCGTTGGCTCCATCGGCATCATGAACAGCGGTCTCCGCACGGCTCAGGGTGCCCTAGAAGTATCCCTCGCCCGCAACGAAATCGACGCCCAAGCCGAAGCTCTTAGGTTTATTGCCTCGGCCACAGTTAGCGAAATCGGCAGAGGCAGCGGCCCCTATACTACCATCTGGCAAAAAATCGTTTCACTAGCTTACACCACCGACGATGCCGCTCTAACGGACGCCGATTTTTTTTCTGGCTATTCTGGTGCCAGCTGCAGTGAGCTCTATCGTAATCTTCCCCCTAAATCTTTCGTGGTCAACACCCATGCCCTAGATTCTAGCCTGCTCGCCGATTCGTCAGTACTCACAAACGTCATTCAGTCGGCTGGACCCACCACCAGTCGCAATGCACTCATCAAAACCGCCTCCACTATGCCACGGCTAGTCTTTGGGCAGACCTTATCAGATAGTAGCACCTTATCCGACGCCTCGGCCGAAGGTGCCGTCCTAGAAAACAACCTTCTCTCAGCCGAGGGCATTTACATTACCGCCGTTCGCCAAGGTATTTCCAGCCTTACTTCTCCCGAGTTCTACGATTTCTACATTCGCACCTGTTGGGACAATCTTTCCGGCACTGGCTCCTCCACCATCGAAACCACTGTTCGGCTTGCCAACCCTAGTATAATTGCTTCGGTTAACGAAGGCTAAAATAAAGCCTCCTAGTTGCTTTGCTATAACTCACCTAAAATCAATCTTTTTCTAAAACGATTCTCTCAACTTCTCGCGCAACTCCATCGCCCCCATCCACTATTTTCGCCCCCTCAAAAATCTTCTGAATTTTGTCGCGAATAATTGGGTAATGCGTACAACCCAAAATTACAGCCTTTACGCTCTCTACCCCCTGTTTTCTTCGCAAATTGAGCGCGGAGCAAACTTCCGAAACTCCAGGCGATTTTTTTTGCTCAAAATCCTCAAATTTGCCAGCCAAATTAGCCAATTTTTGGTCAATTTCCGTCTCGTTTTCGTCCTCAATTGCCTTCGCCAGCCCTGGACAGGGAATTACAACCACCTCTTGCCCTTGTTTTTTGTTTAAGGTAATTAGCTCTCTAGTCCTTTCCGACTTTGCCGTCGCTGGCGTACAAAGCAAAACTATTTTCGCCTCCTCGTCGTCCTTTACTTCTGTTTCCTCGCAGGCCTTTTTAATAGCTGGTTCCGTCCCCACAAACGGCACATTCTTGTATTTTTCTCTCAAAAATGTAATCGCTCTCGTCGTCGCCGTATTACATGCCACCACAATCAACTCCGCTCCTCTCGCCAAAAGATATTCTGTCGCCTCCGAAACGATTTCTTCCAGTTCTGCCTGAGTTTTCTCACCATACGGGCAATTTTTCGAATCCGCAAAATAAATATAAGTTTCCTGCGGCAAACGCTTCTTAATCTCTCTAAGTACCGTTTCGCCCCCCTTCCCCGAATCAAACACGCCAATAATCATAATTCTATTATACTCCTTTTTTCTTATGCTCCGCCTCAGACAAATTACTTTTCTCGCAGTTAGGTCAGTTTATGGTATAATAGCTTTCGTTGGGGCAGTCGTTCAACGGATAGGACATATCCCCTCTAAGGATACAATGCTGGTTCGATTCCAACCTGCCCTACCAAATCCAGAAGAAAACAACCAAAGGTTGCTCTCTTCTGGATTTTTATATACTAGCAGGTTGGATGAGAACCAGCAGTTCGAACCGTCAAGGAACCGAGAGAAAATCTCAAGCTTGCTTAAGATTTTCCGAGGTGACGCAGACGAGAAGTCGGGCGTAGCCCGACGCATTCCAACCTGCCCTACCAAATCCAGAAGAAAACAACCAAAGGTTGCTCTCTTCTGGATTTTTTGTTCCACACCCTTCCTTTAGCCTTTATACGCGGAGGATATTATGACTGGGGTAACAATGCAGACACTATGGGCGCTCCGCGGCGTCGTAGGCTCTACGGCGGCTATTGGTCATCTACCTCCTATAGTACTACCGATTCGCGCTGCCTCTACTTCGCCTCAACGTACTTGAATCCTTCCCATGGGCTCTCCAAGGGCCTCGGCTTCGCTGTCCGCAGTCGTCAATCACCGCGCACCAACAAACCACAAGCACTACACCGCAGTGTATCCACCGTCCACTGGGATGATCGCCCCCGTAACATACGCCGCCTCTCTTGATGCCAAAAACACCGCCACCGCATCTAGCTCTCCTGGTTTGCCATATCTTTGCATTGGCACATGCTCCTTTGCAAACCTCTGAAACTTTTCGGTATCAAGTACTGGCTTAGTTAGCTCCGTCTCAAAATAACCTGGGCAAATCGCATTACAAGTTACGCCTTTTGTTGCCAGCTCAGCCGCTACTGCCCTCGTAAAGTTTACCACTCCCCCCTTAGAAGCATGGTATGCTACCGTGTGTATTTCTGTATTGCCCACTAGTCCATACATCGATGCAATGTTAATAATACGCCCATATTTTTGCTTCGCCATCAGCTTGCCAAACGCCCTTGTCATCTTAAACACGCTTGTCATGTCTGTCGCAATAGTAAAATCCCATTCTTCATCAGTCATCTCCAACACTCCCTTGTCTTTCGAACTACCTGCGCAGTTTAGCAAAATATCCGCTCTACCAAATCCCTTCTCAACTTCTTTCATAGCCTTCTCAATCTGCTTGCTATCCGTTACATCAACTTTTACAGGTATCACCTTCACGTCATATTCCTTCTCCAGCCTAGTTTTCAGCTCCTCCAATCTCTCCATTCTTCTGGCCAAAACCGCCAAGTTTGCCCCCTGTCTTGCAAAAGCCTCCGCCATCTGTCTCCCCAGCCCACTCGAAGCCCCCGTAACTACGGCAACTTGTCCTTTCAAATCAAACATATTCCTCCTTTTTCCCCTAGTATAGCACAGTTAGCCGCACTATTCTCAAAATCAAACTCAAGCAAAAACAATATGCTTGACAAAAAATCAACAAAGTGCTATAATCAACTCACAAGTCAGTTTTTCTGGCTGAGTTCATTAAATCGGAGGGATTACCATGTCCAACAATACTAATGTTGGCACCGCCGCCCCCAGAAATCAGAACCTTGGTAGCTTCATGGACAAACTGCTCGGCCGTCAGCCCATTCAGGCTCCTGCCACTGCTCAGGTGGCTCCCGTTAACTCAGAGCCTCCTACTCAGCCCACGCAGGCACAGCCCGCACAGCCCGCTCAGCCCGTTCAACCCGCTCCCAATGCTTCTGGTTCTGCCAAGGCAACATCAAAAGCGCAGGAGGGAAACCGCATGAGTAACTATCCCAACCCCGGCTCCATCGACGATCTTCGCCAGCGGCACACGGTCGCACCGAATCGCCCCGACGAACATCGCGGCACCTACAAGGACAGCGCCTACATCGAGGAGCAGATTCTGCTCCAGGCTGCCATCGACCGCCGTCTGATTGAAGCGCTCAAGACCCCTATCGAAAAGGCCTGGAAAACTGGCGAGCGCTTTCATACGGCCGAAGAGATGCGGAGCTTCACTGGAGTAGAACCTACGGACGAAACCGCGGTCTATGTCGTTGTAGACGAAAACCGCAAGGTCGTAAAGACCGTTTCCGAGAGGGAATACCTCATCTACCGTCGCGCCATCGAAGTGGCAGAATCGCGTTATACGCCCCGCCACAGCGCCGACACCCCCAAGTAATCCACCCCTTAAAGGGAGCCAACTTCACGGCTCCCTTTTTCATGCCCAAACAAACCTCACCCAAACTCTCTCGCAACTCCGCTTCTCCACAAGCGGCTACTCGTTTTTGCCCCTATATTTTCACAAGCCTCCATCTCCTTTCGCCTTTCCGCTTCCCCGCAAGCCACTGCTCCTTTTCGTCCTTTCGCCCCAGTAATCCTCATTTTGCTAATCCATAAACTTTATGTTCTTATCTTACTATTGACAATTACGCTTATGTGTGATATAATGAAACCAGTCTGTTTGAGAGCGTGTTAATCTCAGATAAAAGGTCGTTAAAACCGAATCATCCCAGACACAAACGCAGTGTCTGGAACATCCAAAAAAAGGAGTGATAGTGTGAACGTTCTCGAGCTCATCGTAAATCTCGTCGTGGCAATTGCCGTTGCGGGCGTCGGCTTTCTGCGTTTTTCGCAGTTCGTTCAAGCCCGTGCCGTCATCGCCAACCAAGAAGACCCCAACTACTCTGCCACCTATAGCAAAGTCATGCTTTGGGGCATCGGCATCGCCGTTGTTCTTGGCACGATTATTGCAGTACTATTAAGTCTCTACGTCCCAGCCCTAAACGTAATAACCCTCATTTGCACCTCCCTGTTTTACTTGTTTGTCCTTTGGTGGATACTCGTAGGAAAAACCGATACAAGAGGCAATCTTGCGCTCATTGGTCTGGCTTTTCCCAATGCCTACCTCTGGGCTATGTCCGTACTTACGCTTTTTAGGCCCAAATTTCCAGACTTTCTGGTTTTTGGACTACTAGCAATCTTGCTGTATGTTGCCTTAACAGTAATCAACTACATCAAGAATCCCGACAGCTACAAGCACCAAACCGTCCTTTCTACTCAGCCTGCACCACCACCTTCGCAGCCCACTGCAGAAGCGTCGGTGACTCAGGCGACGACTCCATAACAAGGAGGAGATACACATGAAAAAGGGAAAAATCATTGCACTCATTGCGCTCACGATGGCGGTAGTTTTTACCGTCGTCAGCTACAATGTTGGCTGGACCAACAACTGGGCCGACTGGCTCAGCGAAAGAGGTGTCAACTGGGCATGGCTCAGAAACAACTCAATACCTTCCGCTAGGGCCGAAGTCCCCACCGACTTAGTCCCCACTAATCTCACCGTCGAGCAGATTCGTCTGCTCGACGACGAAGTGGCGCAACTGCTCACTGTCGACCTTCGCACTGACATGATTCAAGGAAGTGTCTACTGGACCAACATCAACGATATTTGGTCCAAAAACTCTACCCATTTCTACGACGCCGAACGTCGCAAGGCTAACGGCTTCTATGATGGTCTGGAGTTTCCAGTTCCGCACAATCAGTCGGACGCAAATGGTGCCTACGATTACGACTATATGGTGTGGGCCACTCAGGTTCGCATCATGAAAAATCCGCTCTATGCCGACGCATGGGCGCGGTTCTTCCAAGAAACCGTAGTGACAAGTGATGGTCGCACGCTCGGAATAATCAACCCTTGGCTCGGCGAGTTCGTTCAAAAAACCGACTCCGCCATGCAGTCCAACACCCCTGGCACTCGTGGCTGGGAATATTGGATTCGTGAGCGGGCCGGAGAAAATGCCGCCGATACGCCCATAGTAAACAAAATCTATCACGTAACCAGCGAGTATCGCTCTTATGCCGTAAGGATTTGTATCTTGTTCGACCGTCTCACCCGCATAGGTGTTGTCGAGAACAAACCAGCCTACGAGCATTATGCTCTGGTCGACTTCAGAGTGGATGACCCCACCCGTCGCAGCGAAAAACTTACCACTACGGAAAATTATCCGTCGCTCATCCTTCGGGCCGAGCGCAAAGACGGTTTTATTCCGTTTGTTATTGGTATAAACTTGCTCGACGGTCGCCCCGAGCGCTTCCGCGAAACTCCGCCAATCGTTACCCATACGCCAGTAACCCCCACGCGAGAGCCTGTGGTGACGGCTACACCAGCTCCCACAAGAGAGCCGTCTACGCCGACCCCGCGGCCCACCAGAGTGCCGCCTGACCCGACGCCTGTTCCTACGGCTACGCCCACTCAGGCACCCACCCCAGCTCCTACGCCCACCAAGGCGCCTACGGCTACTCCGCGTCCCACCAAGGACCCCAGTCAGATTCGTACGCCTGCGCCCACAGACGATGAAGGAACTGGCCCAGCCGCTAGCGAAACTCCGCCGCCAGACCGCGAGGATCAAACTCCCGCACCGACGTCGACGCGTGCGCCAGAAGTAACTCCAGCTCCCAAATCCACTCCAGCCGCTACTGCCGTGCCAACGGCCGTGGTTCAGCCTACGGAAATTTGTCACACGCCTGGGCCTACGCCTATCCGCGAGGACATCTTGCCGCAGCCCACAGCCATTCCAGCCACCGAGCGTCCTGTGCAGACTCAGGAACCCAGGACGACTGGTCTTCCAGTCCACGAGGACATTCCTCCGCTTCCGCCCATGGACGACTAATGGATGTTTAGCACCTTATCTAGGGGCAGGTTCTCTGCCCCTAGGTTTCCATTTGCTCACTTTGTATCTGAGATGATTCGGTCAGACTTTAGACGTTTGTTAACAATTTGGCAAGCAATGTTGTAGCAAAATATCAACTTTAATGCTGTCTTAATTATCAATAATAAGGAGTTATTATGAAAAACCTCAAATCCGTTCTCGGCATTGCGGCTCTTACCGCACTTGCTGGAACTGCTGTTGCCTCTAGCGACGTTCTCGCTTACGGCGACTCCGACGGTGGTCGTACTATGTACACCATCGATCAAATCAACCAAGGAGCTATCGACGACAAAATCGTCCTCAACTCCATTTCCGACAACCCAACTGTCGGTAGCGAACTTTATTTCGTTCAAGCCCGCCAAGACGGCACTAACGATTTATGGAACGCCAACGAACTAACAGTCGAAGACGGCAAAACTTATGTCGTTCGTATGTATGTTCACAACAACAACCCTCGTGGCACCGAAATGGTTGCAAAAGATGTTTTTGCAAACTTTAACGTCCCAACCGAATCTGGAAAAGAGATTTTCGTTCACGGTACTCTCTCTTCCTCAAACGCTACTCCATCCAAAGTCTGGGACGACGTTGTATTTAAGTCCAGCACTGGCACTTTCCACCTAGAGTACGTCAAAGGTTCTGCCCGCATCGAAAATAACGGCAAAATCGACCGCACTACCCTCTCCGACAATCTTGTCATGGGTGGTACCACTCTTGGTTACGATTCGCTAAATGGCGAAATCCCTGGCTGCTTTGGCTATTCTGCCTTTGTCAGCTTCAAGGTTAACGTCGTTTACGATTACGACTTTTCTATCGAAAAGCAAGTTCGTGTCATTGGTGGCGAGAAAACTTGGGCCAAACAAGTTTATGCCAACGTTGGCGATACTGTAGAATACCAAATTTTCTACAAAAACACCTCCGAATCTCAAGAAAACGACGTTCAGATTATCGATATGCTTGGCTCTAACCAAACTTATATCCCTGGTTCTACCAAGCTTTATACTTCCGAAAATCCTAACGGCATCGCTCTTGAGTCCGACGGCATCGTCGACAAAGGTATCAACATCGGCAACTATGCCCCTGGTGCTGGCGCCTACATCCGTTTCCGCGTCAAGATGCAAAATGACAATCTTGGTTGCGGTGGCGACAACGTTCTTCGTAGCTGGGCTCAAGGCTACATCGGTTCAAACGAATTGATGCGTCAAGACTATGCCGACGTCCTAATCTATCAAGGATGTCCAGAAGGTCCAGACCCCATCATCCCAGACGAGCTTCCCGACACTGGCCCTGCCGACATCGCCATGGCCGTTCTCGGAGCTGGCTCACTCACAACTGCCGCAGGTTACTACATTGCTAGCCGCAAACGCTTCTAAAGCTTGACCGCTCCCGAAGTCGTAAAAATCCCCCTCTCAAAAAAGGGGGATTTTTGTTCCTCTCAAATCTTTCTTGAAATCGCTAGCGTTTATATATATAATATATATATGCTTCTGTCATTTTTTGCCAAGGTCAAATCTTTCCTAGCAAAATCCTCTTTTTTCATTCTTATTTTTTCTCTCATCTTGTCCACCTTCGCTAATGTTGTAAAAAATACAACACCAACTTTTGCTGCCAGTAGTTACACCGTTAATATCTATGGCCAAGACAATAATATAATTGCCAGTGGCACTCTTCCTGGAGACGGCATCAGAAACATGGCCATTAACACTGGCGGTAGCGTAGAGGTTAGGTATCGCATTGATACAACTGACTCCGACGCAACTAAGACCACCGATCTTATGGGCTATTGTGATGTTATGGAAAACGGAAGTATCAGCGAAGACGATTGCTCGCTTTACATTTACGATAAAGACTTTAACATTCTCGCCAGTATCCCTATCCCACGAGAGTCTTATCCTAACATTCAAACTGAAGCTCGCATAGAGACTATACCCGACGGCAACGATTGTGGCGCCTCAAGCGCCTGCATCCGCACTACACTTCGGTCAATTATGAACACCAACCTCAACCTCTACTACTATAATAACTTTTGGATTGCCGATATCCCGAACGATGTCGCTAGATCCACCGTCAACACTGGAGGTAGTAGCACGCCCACCACCACAACCGACGCCACCACCGCCACTTGTTACACTAGTGCTGGCGGCATTGGCTGGATAGCTTGTGTTTTGCTTGACGGTGCTGCTGGCGCCATCAACTGGTTCTACGAAAACGCCATTGAGCCGTCTCTTCGCACTCGCACCGAGCTATTCAACTCCTCAGAAAACGGCGGTTCTAACACTTACTCCGTCTGGACCACCTTCCGCGACATTGCCAACATTCTTTTCGGCATTTTTCTTATGGTCATCATCTTCTCTCAACTCACTGGCATCGGCATCGACAATTACGGCATCAAAAAAAGCCTGCCCAAGCTCATCATCGCCGCAATTCTAGTCAACCTCTCCTACTACGCTTGCGAACTTCTCATCGACCTCTCCAACATCGTCGGGTCTGGTGTATACTCAATGTTTATCAACATGGCAAACAGCGTTACTGTAAGCGATGCTACTTTACAGGCCAACGGGCTTGCTGGCAATGGCGTAGCCGCCACCGCTGGCGTTGTTGTTTTGGTTGCCGCCAGCATCACCGCTGGTGCCCTATTCGCACACTTTGCTGGCGGAGCAGGCGCCGCCATCGCCTCCATCCTTTTCCCGCTTCTCTCCGTCATCGCTACTGCCTTTGTTTCCTTCCTTTTCATGGTGTTCCTTTTGTCCATGCGTCAGGCCGTAGTGGTTATTTTGGTTATTTTGTCACCGCTGGCTTTTGCTTGCTATCTCCTTCCCAACACCAAGCGCACCTTCGACCGTTGGGTTGATTTACTCAAGGGCATGCTCATCCTGTATCCAACTTGCGGCGTACTAATGGGTGGAGGCAGGTTAGTCTCTCGCATTTTGCTCTCAACTGCTGGCAATAGCGATTTCTTTATGCTTATGGTTGCCATGCTCGCCGAAATCGCCCCCATCTTCGCCATTCCCAGTGTCGTTCGTGCCGCCTATCGCGCCACTGGCATGCTCGGCGCCAGGCTCAACGGCCTCAGTACGCGCTGGAGTCGCGGGGCTGGCATGCGTGTTCGCAACTCACGTCCCGCCCGCGAAGCTGCGCAGCGCGGCCAAGAACGTGCAGCCCTTGCTCGTGCTCAGCGTATTTCTAGTCGTTTTGAACGAGCCAAAAACCGTGGTAGCTCGTTCGGTACTCGTGAAGCTGCCCAGCGTCGTGCCGCCGAAGCCAACAAGCTACTCACTCAGGCCGACCAAGCCGCACTTGAGCGCAATAATTGGACTAACCAAGAATACATTGCTGGTCAACGCGGAAAGCAAAAAATCAACAACGAGCGCGACCTTCTAGATGCCCAAAATTGGGGCAACGACGATTACCAGCAGTACCAGCAGCGCGTTGCTCAAGAAAATGCCACCAAAGAAATCGCAAAAGCTAAGGCTTCAAATGTGGCCGCCACCTACACCGAAGCCGAGTTTAAGCAGGCCACCATCAATGAGGCCAACATCGCCGCCACCAACGAGCGCGACCGTGTGCTTAATTGGGCCAATGACGATTACGCTACTGGTAAGTCTCAGGCGGCTCAGCTCGCCAATGAACGCGACCAACAAGAAACAGGCCGTCTTGCCGACGCCGATTATGCCAAAGCTGTCCGTACTCAACAGATGACCGAAAACGCTGAGAAGTTCGAAAACCAACTAGTCTGGAACAACGGGGCTTATGTCCGTGGGCACAGGGAAAGAAGCAGCTTGGCTCGCGAAAACGAAGCTGCCGACACTCGTCTATACGACAGTGCAACAAATCCTGGCTACACCGAAGGCAAACGCGAAGCTGCAACTATCAACCGCCAAAACGAAGCCCAAAACACCATCCTCTATACCAACCCCGATTATGCTCAAAGTCGTCGTCGCCAAGGCGAACTCACGCGCGACCTAGATGTCAAGCGCTCAGCGCTCTACAATAACGACGATTACATCCGCACTCGCGAAAGCCAAAACACCGCCGTGGTTGCAAACGAAACCGTCAAAATGTACAAAGACCAATTCGACCGTCAATCTTCCGCAGAGCTTCAGACCACTCTCCAGGGCGTCCTTCAAAATACGGCTACCCCCAACCGTACCGAACAAATCAGCGCCGCCATCCAAACCCTTATGTCTCGTGGCTCAGAAAAAGAAACCCTCTTGGCTCTTTCCGACTCTGGGGCTAGCGCAGGCCTTGCTAGTAGCATGAGTGCCGACTCCAACTTTAGAAATCTCGTCTCTCAGCAATTATTAAGCTCGGGCAACACCATCCTCAAAGAGTATGGCAAACACGTATCTAAGGCTGGCGACAGTGCTGTCGGTTTCGAGCAGTTCCTAGATGGGACTGGTCCTGACGATTCACTCCATGGAGCGCTCCATAAGAAAGGCGATAGCGCTCTTGTCGGTATGAACAAGGATAATCTAGAGATACTTAGCGCGCACCCAAATGCCGTCGCTGCTCTTTCCGACAAAACCTTTGTCAATGCTGCCGCCTCTACAACTAACGGCGAAGAGATAACTCGCCTGACTAACATTATCGGCAGCCTCGAAAGCAGCAAGCGCGATTCCATCGCTTCCGCAATTACTCCAACTCAATTTGTTAATATGCACGAAAATATCCGCGTAGCCATCAATAATGACCCATCTGCTTTCGCTAGTATTACCAACGAGCTTAAAAAACCAGAAAACGCTACTCTTGCCGCCAAACTCACCGACGCCGAGCGCACTCGCTACGGTATTGCGCCGTAGCCCTTCTCCCACTAACCCTCATTGTGTTGCCGAGCCCCTAGCTATTTTCTGTTCCCCCAGCCCTTCTAGCCCTCTCTAAACCCTTCTTCAATATACTTCTTCGCTACCTCAGGCTCTTCCCTAAGTGTAATCAAAAAATTATACACCCCAATGCCATTTAGTCTTGGGTTAAGTTCAAAAATCTGCTTTGCGGTATATCCACCTACTTCTAGCGGGTTATCAAATTCATAGTCGCGCTTCTCAAGCCAAAGACAAAACTCCTTGCAGATATCCTCGTATTTTTCTATCTTCTTAAGCGCCATTATCAGTTGCGCTCCTGTCAATTTTTTCTCCTCAATCAAATATCGTTCAATTATGTGTTTATTATTCATGTTGCGTCTCTCCGAATGCTTTTTTTATTTCGTCTGCATGCTTTTCTATATAAGCTCGCCTAAACAATCTCGCCACTCCCTCGCCCACCGAAAATGCTTCCAATTCAACCAATTGTTTTCTATATCCATCGTAATCCATTTCTGCAGTACAATAATACTCAAAATTATCTTTATACTTTTCGTCTTCCGATTCATGCTGTCTAGCGTGCCAAGTCTCGTGCGCCAAAGTATCAAGTATCTGTGCCACCGAATCACTTTCGGAGATTCTGCAGGTAATTTCGTTCCTATGTGAATTATATGCGCCTTGCCCAGCAAAGCCCTTATCATCCTCGTCGACTAGCGTAACCATCGGCGCTCTCTTCACGCCAAACTTCTTAGCAAAATAAGAAGCGCCAATCGCCAGTGCAAATTCGCTCTGCATATCTGCTTTTATAATTTCGCCAATTCTCAACAAGCCCTCTTTATCATCGCGTACAGCCTCTATCCCTGGCCTAATCCTTTCGGCCACCATATGCAGGTTTGGCTCGTAAATGTCTTGGTGTTCCTCAATAAACTTGTTTACAACTTCTTTTCTATATTTTTTGTACTCCTCGCTAGTATAAAAATCTTCATCCTGTATAATCAACGCATATTCTTCATCGCTTAGTTTCCGTTTGCCTTCCATCCAGTCGATATGTAATTGGCGTAGTTCGCCAACTGACAATTCTTCCAGACTTGCTTCCTGTTGGTTTGCCGCCACCTCCTGATTGTCTTGCTTGCCTATATTTTCTTCAAACGGATGCTCGGCGCCAAAATCCTCAAGCGTGTTCCACTCGTTTGTTTCTTCTGTTTTAGATTCTTTTATAGTTTCGCTCATTTTCTTGCGCCGTATAATTCCATTATACCTCAAACCGCCAACGAGTATGCTATAATTAACCCAGATTTATGTCAACAAAACTCAAGTTCGCTAAAATTACCATTATAATTGCAATGGTGGCCGCCCTTGCGGTTTTGAGTCTCGTGTTCTTAAACGCCAAGCCTAGCAAATATTCCAGCGCCAAAATCATTTCCACCAATTTCATCGGCTACGATTTTGCCCGTGCCGTCGTAGGCAATAGCTCCAACCTTGCCATGCTAATTGCACCAGGCACAGACATTCATAGCTTCGAGCCTACGCCCGAAGACATCATTGCCATCCAAAACGCCGAATTATTTATTTATGTCGGTGGCGAGTCCGATTCTTGGGTTGATAACCTTCTCGCCACCAACGAAATCCCTGCCGATAAAACTCTACGCCTAATGTCTCTCGTAGAGCTAAAAACCGAAGAGCTCGTCGAAGGTATGCAACCAGACGCCCACGAAACCACAGAACACACCCATCATCACGGCGAAGATTCGCACGAAGAATCCTCAGCCGAAGCCCCCGAATACGACGAACACATTTGGACTAGCCCTGTCAATGCCATCAAACTTGTGTCCAACCTTGCTGATAGACTTTCCAGTCTTCACCCAGAAAACCAAACTTTCTACGCCGAAAATGCCACCGCCTACAACACTCGCTTGCGCACCGTCGACGCAGAGATTCGCCAAATTGTCGCCACTAGCCAATCCCGCCTGCTCATTTTTGCCGACCGCTTTCCGTTTCGCTATTTTGTCGACGAATACGGGCTTTCCTATTATGCCGCCTTCCCAGGATGCGCGGAGCAAACCGAAGCTAGCAGCCAAACCATAGCCTTTCTTATTGACAAGGTAAAGTCCACAGACACTCAAGTCATTTTCAAAACCGAACTGTCAAGCGACAAATTAGCTAGTGCCATTTCCGCAGAAACAGGAGCCAAGATTCTAGAGCTAAATGCCGCCCACAACATCTCCAGTTCCGACTTTTCTAACGGCCTAACCTACGCCAGTATCATGGAGTCCAACGTCAAAGTCTTAAAAGAAGCGCTCAACTAATGACCTCTGCCGTTTCCGTTCAGAATCTTACGGTATCCTACGGTCAAAATACTGTCCTAAGTTCTGCTAGCTTTGCAGTCAAAACCGGAGAATTTGCCTGTGTAGTTGGCGCCAATGGTTCTGGCAAAACCACCTTAGTAAAAGCCATTTTGGGTTTAATTCCGCACCAAGGGGGCGCCATCAAACTTGCCAGTCCGCTCAAACGCTCTCTCGGCTATCTCCCTCAAGAAACCAACATCGGCCCCAACTTCCCAGCCTCTGTCCAAGAAATCGTTATGTCTGGCACGCTCGTTCGTTCTAGCGGCAAAGTTTTTTATACTCCAGCCGACCATTCGGCCACCACACACACCCTAGAAACCTTTGGCCTAAAAAAGCAAAGTCAAAAAAGTTTCGCCAGTCTTTCTGGCGGCCAAAAGCAGAAAGTCTTGCTTGCTCGTGCGCTTGTTTCTTCACCCAAATTGCTTTTTCTCGACGAACCATCAAACAGCCTAGATTACAAATCGCGCCTAGAGTTTTACGACACGCTTAAACAGCTAAACGCTTCTGGTGTTACCATAATCATGATTACTCACGACCTCGACGCACACGACCTCATTGGCGACGTCATTCTTTCTGTCAAAAATCAAAAGGTCGAGCGATTTAGCACCAAGGCATACCTAAGGAGCTTTTAATGGGCTTACTTCTAAACTTCTTCTCCTATTCGTTTCTTCAGCGCGCGCTAATCGCTGGCATTGCCATTTGTCTTGCTGCAGCTTTGGTTGGCGCAGTTGTCGTCCTAAAGAAAAACTCCATGTTAGGCGACGGCCTTTCCCACGCCGCCTTCGGCGCCTTTGCAGTGGCCACCGTTCTTGGCTTTTCTCCACTTTGGTTTGCTCTGCCTGTAGTTATTTTGTCCTCTTTTCTTGTCCTCCATCTCAAAAAAATCAAAGGCCTCAGCGGCGATGCCTCTATTGCGCTTCTCTCTGCTTCGTCGCTTGCTATTGGCACCATTGCAATTTCCGTTTCCAAAGGCGTAAACGTCGACTTAAACAGCTATTTATTCGGTAGCATTCTTTCTGTTAGTTGGGCTGATGTTTGGCTTAGCGCCATTACCGCTCTCGCCACCGTCGCATTCTACCTGCTCTTTTTTCGCCAGATTTTTGCCGTTACTTTCGACGAAGAATTTGCGCACTCTATGGGGCTTAAAACTCGCTCCTTTAGCGCTATTTTTGCCATCATCTGTTCAGTGGTCGTAGTTTTGGGCATGCGACTTTTGGGCGCCTTACTCATTTCCAGCCTAATTGTTTTTCCGACTGTCATTTCTGCCAAATTATTTGGCTCATTTAAAAAAGTCGTCATTTTTTCCTGCGTTATTTCGGTTGTTAACTTCGTCGTGGGACTTCTTGCTTCCTATGTTTTTTCCATCCCCACGGGCGCCACGGTCGTCATAGTTAACCTATTTGTTTTGCTAATAGTAGATATGCTAAAGCGCTAACTCCTAGTTGTCTCGCACATAAAATTCCTATTGTCTTTGTGCTATAATTGTCTTATGTCAACCTCAAAAAAATCTTCAGAAGCATCTTCAAACAAAAACAAAACCTTGCAGTCCCTTAGAAAAATCTTTGGCGGCCTCAACATGACTTGGCCAAACGTTCTTGTTTTTGCGGTTATCATGGGTGTATGGACCGCACTAATGGCCATGCTCGTGCCAGACGGCAACTCATTCCACGACATCGCCGTAACTATGGAATGGTGGGTTTTGCCCGCAATGTTTATTATTGTCAATTGCAAAACTCCTCTCGACGCCGCGCTCAAAACCTTCGTCTTTTTCCTAATTTCTCAGCCACTTGTCTATTTAATTCAAGTTCCGTTCAGTGACATGGGCTGGAGTTTGTTTGGCTATTACTCATATTGGTTCAAAGTTACACTCCTAACTTTCCCAGGTGCTTTTATTGGCTGGTTCGTCAAAAAAGACAAATGGTATTCTGGCATTATTCTTTCCGTAATGGCAGTTCTTCTGGTTATGACGGCCGCTGGCTATATTCGCACTTTCACCGAAACCCCGCCAAGTCATCTAGTTTCCATTATCTACTGTCTTCTTTCTATCCCCTTTTACATTTTTGTCATCTTCAAAAACAAAGCTCCACGCATTTGTACCGCAGCCGTTGCGCTCGTTGCATTTGTCATCGGTATGGTCGCCGCCCACCCAGCCGAGTTCGAAACCAACATTAGCACCACCTTCGAAAGCACCAGTTTTGTTGGCGAGCCTTACGTTTCTAGCTGGTCTAGCAGTGGCGGTTCGGGCAATGCAGAAATCATCAAGGGCGACAATGGCTATCAGTTCAAACTAAGTGGCAACGCAAATGCCGAGTACACTTTTACCGTTTCCGATGATGTATCCGAGTATAAGTTCAAATACTACTTCGACAAAAACCAACAAACCGTCGTTGTCGAACAAATAGCCGAATAAATCTTATGCGCATTTATCGGCGCTAGATTTTCAGACTACTTCAGGTTCTCTACAAATTTCACTGCTTCCATGGCCGCCACAGCACCATCCGAAGTAGCCGTGACTAATTGCCGTACTTCCTTGGCGCGGTTGTCACCAGCCACAAAAATCCCAGCCACATTTGTGTGGCAATTCTCGCTAGCCTTAACATAGCCAGCATCATCTAGCTCTAACAATCCAGCAACCACCCTAGTCGCTGGCTCTCTACCAATTGCTACAAACAAGCCATCAATCTCAAGAGTTTGTGCTTTCCCACCGTCAGCAGTTACTTCAATACTTTTTAGCTTGCCCTCGGCGTCTAGCTTTGTTACGTGGCTTTTTAGAACAAACGTAACATTCCTTTTAGCGTTTAGCCTAGCAACTGTAGCTTCCGCTCCCCTAAATTCATTTCGCCTATGAATTAAATAAACTTTATTAGCAATATCCGCCAAGTACAAGGCGTCTTCTAGTGCCGTATTACCGCCACCCACCACCGCAACTGTTTTTCCTTTATAAAAAGCTCCGTCACAAGTGGCGCAATAAGAGATTCCTTTTCCAATTAATTCATCTTCGCCAGCTACTCCCAGTTTTCTGTTCTCGGAACCTGTTGCGACGATAATCGCCTTTGCTTCATACTCATTTTCAGACGCATAAATTTTCTTAGTTTTTTCACAATTTTCTATGCGTAAAACTTTTTCAAAAACAATTTCCGCCCCTAAGTTCTTTGCTTGGGTGTATAACTTTTTAGCAAAATCATAGCCAGATATATGTTCCTCAGCTGGATAATTTTCGATGTTAAGAGTATTGACGATTTGCCCGCCGTAAGTCTTAGCTTCAAGCACTAAAACTTTTTTCCCAGCACGCTTGGCATAAATTGCGGCCGTAAGTCCAGCCGGCCCAGCGCCAATTATTACAATGTCATACATACTATGTTCTCCAATCGTTTCGTTTTTAATAATTATATAACAGAACCCTGCACAGTAAAATGTCGTACGCTTCTGATTCGTTACTATCTCTAGGTAACAGACTTGGAAGGGAAGAAAGTCTAACAAAACTTGCCCAAACCTACATTATGCTATAATTCCTTTATACGAATGCTAGCCACAATCAAGCAAAAAGGAGCAACATGCCACAATCAAAAGTTTATTTTACAAAAGAAATCACTCCCGACAGTCTAATCAAAATCTACAAAGCCCTAAATGTAGAGCTACCAGGTAAAGTCGGCATCAAGGTTTCCACTGGCGAAGCGGGCGCCAAAGGCTATCTCAAGGCCAGCTTAATCGCGCCGTTCGTCAAAAGTCTAAACGGCACCATAGTCGAATGCAACACTGCCTACCCAGGCGAAAGAAACACCGAAAAAGACCATCTCAAAGTTGCTAAAGACCATGGCTTTACCAGCTTTGCCAACGTGGATATTATGGATGCCGAGGGCGAATTCAAAATCCCATTCGAAAAAGGTAAGTTCCTAAAATACGATTTAGTCGGAAGCCATTTTAACAACTACGACTCGTTTGTAAATCTTGCGCACGGCAAAGGTCACATGATGGGTGGCTTTGGCGCCAACCTCAAAAACCAGTCCATCGGCTTTGCCTCCCGAAACGGAAAAGCCTACATTCATTCTTGCGGTAAAACCAAAAGTCCAGAAATGTGTTGGGTCCTAAAACACCCTCAAATTGACTTCATTCATTCCATGGCTGAAGCCGCTACGGCTGTTGCGGATTATCTAAAATCACAAAACAAACCCATCATCTACATCACTGTCATGAATGCGCTTTCTCTAAGCTGCGATTGCGACTCTAATCAAGACGACCCAGTTATGGCAAATCTCGGCATCGTTGCCTCGACTGACCCCGTAGCAAACGACCAAGCATTTATCGACATGGTTTGGAGCTCTAAAGACCCTGGTGCCAAACAGCTGCAGGAGCGCATCGACTCAAGGCTTGGCCGTGAGATTCTTCCATACGCCGAAAAGCTTGGCCTTGGCTCTCGCAAGTACGAACTCGTTACTTTGTAGCGCTCTTGATTTCTTGCAATTCAAACCGATATCTTTGTTTTATATTTGGATATTTTTCATGGTCAACTTCTTCAAAAAACATCTCGTAAGGCCGTGCATAAAGTTTTCCATCCCCATATAATGCTCGGTATAAAACCAGCATCTCTCCCGTTTCCGAATGTAGTGCTATATCCTCCAAGATATATAAGTTCCCCTTAAAATGCTTATAGATTCCGTGCAACTTAAATCTCGTCTGGGATTTCCCCATGGTTCTTACCTCTGCAAATTTTTGAAATTAATTTTTTGTAAAGCCTTCTTTTATTATATCCTAGATTTTCCGAAGTTTTAATATATTAGGCGCTGACCACCTCTAACTAACCTATAAGTTTTCTAATCTCATCTTCCATGTCTTGCGGTTTGTAAGTTGGCGAATAACGCCCAGCTACTTTACCGTTCTGGGCAACCAAAAATTTTGTAAAGTTCCATTTGATAAAACCAGGCTCCTTACTGACGCCAGGAAGCTTTTCAATCGCTTTCATCGCAATTCTATTTTTCGCTCCAATAATTACGTCATCAGTAATTTGCTTTTTCAAAAACTTGTAGAGTGGCTCCGCCTTGTCGCCGTTTACCTCAATTTTTGCAAACTGGTCAAAACTGGTACTGTATTTTAACACGCAAAAATTATGAATCTCGTCATCCGTGCCAGGCGCCTGATGCCCAAACTGGTCGCATGGAAACTAAAAAGGACTATCCTATTCTAATGCCATGCGAGTTCTGAGGTATACTTTTGCAGGCAAAGAGATTCGAACTTTTACAACTTTACGTTTAAAATTATCTCTAACCTTGATTTTTAACGCAAAGTTTGATATAATAAAGATATGATAAATCAAGTTACAAGAGATAGAATTAATGGTTTATCTGAGGAATACCGTAAGCTAGCCGTCAAGTATACAGAAGCTATCAGAGAACTCACTCTTTCTGAACTTCCGGAAATGGTTTATAACTCAAACGCTATTGAAAACTCTACTCTTACACTTGAGGACACCGAAGATATTTTGATTCGCAACCAAATCCGCACTGATCACGAAATTCGCGAGATTTATGAAGCAAAGAATCTCGCTAGCGCCATCAAATACCTAATGGATAATCCAGAAAAAGAGATTTCTGTGGAATTAATTCTAAAGCTACATAAAACTCTACTTACTAACATTAGAGATGAGATTGCTGGTCGTTTTCGTTCCGGTAAAGAGTGGGTACGTGTTGGCACGCATATTGGCGCCAATCCAGAATTTGTAAACGGTTTTATGCATGATTTGGTTAGAGATTATAACTCCGATAACGATGAATATTTTTTGAAAAAAATTGCCTACTTCCACGCCGAATTCGAAAACATTCACCCATTCGGTGATGGTAATGGCCGCATTGGACGTTTGCTTACAAACGAGCAATTAGACATGCTTGGTTTGCCACCAATTATTATCCCGAATAAATCAAAGTTTGATGAGTATTACCCTGCGCTTGATGAATATACAAAAACTAATAAAGCAGATAAACTCACTGAGCTATTTGCGAGCCTATTAATTGAAGCGCTGTATCGCCGTATTACTAAGCTTACAGCCAAGAAGATTATTCCAGTTGCCGACTGGGCCAAGGATAATAGCGTTAATCTCCAATCTGCAACCAATAAAGCTATTCGCGGAACCATACCAGCTTTTAGGGTTAGGGGGCATTGGATGATTGATGAGGGGTATCATGAATAATAAACGTAATCTTAATGATGCAAAAGATGATTCGAAAGACAACCTAAGAATAAGCATCATATCTGCACTCGTGGCTCTATCAATAGCCGCGCTCGCCATCTTTCACGACAATACTATAATACTTGGGCAAACAATTCAGCCTGAAAGTTTTATCATAACAATAATCAATGCGCTCAAATTATTTTTATGCGCAAGTATTATCTCGGGGATTATTTATTTGTTAACTACTGGATATTTATACGGTTTTAGCTACGACGAGAAATATGATAGCGAAGTAGTGGCTATTAAGCACTTAGTCATAAAATGGCACTCATTCATACTATGGCTGCATAAAAAATCATATGGCCTTACGATAGAGATTTTTATACTCTCATTTATTTCTATAGCCTTTAATATGGTCGCGAAAATGCTTGGTTTTTATGGAGTCGGGAGCTTAATTGTCGCTACCGCAATAACTGCAATTATAATCATAGTGGCTTTCGCCATCTTGTTATATAAAAGATTCATGAATCGCAAGTTGACTAAAAAATAGTTCAACTATTTCGGTATTTGCTGAGGGGACGAGAAGACTACCCTATTCTAATACCCTGCGAATTCTGAAGTATACTTTTGCAGGCAAAGAGACAAGGATGTCGCTTTGCTTCATTCGAACTTTTAAGGAGCATTTGCCTACATTTACAAACTTAATGAATTATGTTATAATTAATACAGTATTTGGTTGGCACACATCAAACGTACATTACTATTTTGAAAGGTTGGTGATTATGTATGCCGAAAAATCCAGAATTGGACAGATTAAAGACGGAGCAGCAGTCACTTTTCGAACAGAAACAGGCCGCGTTCCAAAGATTTAGGGATTTACAGGAACAAACCAATATAGCCCACGATGTTATGCAATCGGCTTGGGATGAACGTACCCGCGCCAGGGAGCACATGAACCGCGAGTTCGAGGCAAAACAATCTGCCTACTCTCATCGTGATTCTGTCTGGGATGAATACGGTCGCATTCGTGATTATAATAATTCCAGAATCGAATCGCTGAAGTGCGAAGCCGACGCTGAACATCGTGCTATGCAGGATTGTTTCGAACAGGCCAGTAATGCGTATCAGTATGGCGATAAAACTGAGGCCCCCTACTATTCTCAGCAAGGGCACGAGCATAAAGATCGTCGCGACGCACTGAATGCCGAAATTTCCGAACTCGCTCGCGAAGTTAAACAAGCCAAGGCGAACGCTGAGGCTTCGGCCCCGAGAATTAGTTCCTACGCGTTCGACTCCGCAAAGTCTGCTTTCGAGTCAGCTAAGGCACGCCATGAATCAACGCAGGCAGAATTCAAAAGATTAAAAGCTATGCGAGATTCTGCTAAAGCAGAGTTTGATCGTCTTCAGGCGCAGTTTAAACAAGCTCAAGCTGCCTTCAGTCACAAGCTTGAAGAAGTCAAGTCAGAACGTACGGCCAAGAAACAGCAGGCCGTGGATAAAGTCAACATGGCGCTTGTTCACGAAAAAGGCGGCGCATTCTATCTTGGTTCCATCTTTGGGCAAGATGCAAAAATCAGACAGCGAAATGATGGTAGTGGTAAAACTGACGTATTCTTTGGCGGCTTAAGTGCGGCTGGAGATGGAACTGGGCATGGGCACGCCATTATCGATCGCGATGGGAACGTTACTTATTTACGCGACGCCTGGCAAGGACACGACGATTATCTCATCGATGATGCCAGAAAACGTGGCGCAAATACCCACAAGATTTAAAACTCAGCCAATCAAATACTAAAGCCGGTACTTTAATTGCCGGCTTTTCTTTTTTATTGTATAATAGACACATGTATTTATCGAAAGCAGAGCGGCAAGAAATAATGGCTTCATATGGCTATGGGAACTCAGTCGAAATTAATCATTACGAAGTTGGACCTGATACTTGGATTTATCTTTTTGAATATAAAGGGAAAAAATACATTTTAGTCGCAACTGATTATTTCGGCGATTATGATTTTGATGTTTTTCCGCATCTACTTAAATATGAGAGCGATAGGCTTGAATTTGTTCTTCAACGTGAAATACCAGTTAAAGATAATTCTTCAAGAGAAAAAACAGCCGGAACCCTCTTATTTGAATATACCGACTAAATTCTTTCACATGCTGAGGGGGCGAGAAGACTACCCTATTCTGATGCCGTGCGAGTTCTGAGGTATACTTTTGCAGGCAAAGAGATTCGAACTTTTAGGAATATATGGTTTAATTGGAGCCGTGGAAGCCTAAAACAATGACAATAAAGAAAATAAAAGAACGACAACGTCAATAGCTAATTAATCCAGTGATATAATATGAGCAGTAACAGTTAAAAGCTTTAAAATTAAATATAATTGAAATAAAGGAAATGAATAAATGTACAAAAAAGAATTCATGGAGATTGCAATAAGCGAAGCAAGAGAGGGGATTTTTAACAATGATGGTGGGCCTTTTGGGGCAGTAATAGTAAAAAATGGCGAAGTAATTGCATCAGGTCATAATCGGGTGCTATCTTCTAATGATTCGACTTGCCATGGCGAGATTGATGCAATACGAAAAGCAGAAAGTAAGCTTAAAACTTATAATCTTTCGGGTTGCGAACTTTATACTACAGGAGAACCTTGCCCGATGTGTCTTGCGGCAATTCTATGGGCAAATATCAAAAAGGTTTATTACGGGTGTAAATTAAGTGATAATGAAAAAATCGGATTTCGTGATGCAAAGTTTAACGAAGCGGTAGGTGGATGGTTCAATTTGCCAGATGGATTTATAGAAGAAAAAGATCGGGAGATGTGCCTTGAGTTGTTTAAAGAATATAAGAAAATGAATGCGAAGAAATATTAGGAGCTATAAAAACGTATGTTTAGTGGCGCGATTCTTTTTTCTTAATAAAGTAGCGGCCAACAAAAATTATTAGCGTCACAAGAAAGACCGCAATATTTATCCGAATATCTACAGTAGCGCCTTGATCTGTCATAGTCGCCGAACCAGAATCTGGGACTTTTATATCCTCATCAGATTTTGGAATAAGACTCTTTAGTATTGGCATAATGCTTTCAGGAATATGACCAATAACAAGGTTCTCAGCGTTGTCAATAAGAGTATAAGTATAGTAGAGCGAATAGTTCTCGCCGAATGTGTTTTGAGTATAGATAGCATCAGCAATCAAAAATGGAGAGATAGCCTTAACTAATTTTGGCAAGTTTTCCTTAAGGATTTCAAATTCTGTTTCACTAATGCTTGGAGCTTGACCAAACTTAGTCTCGTAATCATCATATTGTCCTATGTAACCAGTAAGGATTATAACTAGCTCATCGACCTCACTATCAGTTGCGGTACCTTTTAAGACCTTAACTAAATCAAGGTAAGCCGGAAAGCTAGCTAAATCGCCAGCATAGTTTGCTAATAAGTCATAGAAAGCATTTCCTGCTACCATACCAGCAAGACCATTGCTAGTGTCGCTAATAAACTCAGTAAAATCGCTTTGCTTATCTAGTGTCCTCACTTGGTATAATTTCATTACGGCCGATAATGGTTCCTTAATCTCAGTATCAAAGCATTCACGAGACAGCCCATTATCAACTACAAATTGCATCCAAGCATCCATATAGTCGCGGCCATTCATAGTATCAACCTGTTCTACAAGACCATCATTATTCGATAGGACATTAGCAGCAGTAGCTGGGTCGGCTAGTTCGGCAATGTTGATAACAGAAGTTGCAATTTTTAAATCAGCAGGATGTATTTCTTCGTAAATACCAGTATTATAGAATCCCCATAATTCCGGAAAGACATAACCGAGAAGTAAATCATTGCCATCTTTGACATCATGGATATTGGTATAACCTGGCTCGGTGAGGCTAGCACGAGGCGCGCCAAAAGTATAGACATAAAAATCATCCGCCTTCATGTCGTAATCTAAAATATTTTCGTTTATCTTTTTAGCAACTAGATCAACTACCGCACCGCCACGAGAATAACCAACCATCCAAATTTTATAATCTGAAAGATGGTTAGTATAAATATATTCATCAAGCCTTTCCTTGATATACCCGGCCGATTCGCTAAAACCAGCATGATCACCACTAGTGCCAACGTTAAAGTTCGAAAGCCATTCAGTCATATAATTATAATTTCTAGGAGCAACAACGATTAACGTTTGTCCATCCGGTAGAGTCTTTCGCGCAATAGTCGTCCC
>JAFRCT010000002.1:0-65123 GCA_017404245.1 Candidatus Saccharimonadota bacterium
TAGAAACCCAGTCGGAAAAGACCTTTTGGCGCGAGAAATATTCTTGAACTGGGAAATCGACCAACAAAATAGGGTCTTTTACAGATATAAAGACCCTATCGAATTAGCACATAAATATATTAAATCTACATTTGGTGCGCCCGACTAGACTCGAACTAGCACAGCACTAAAATGGCCACTACCACCTCAAGGTAGCGTGTCTACCAATTCCACCACGGGCGCAAATTGTTAAATAACCCTCACATTATACCACAACATCTCGTATTTTCGCAATAAAAATTCTCTAGACTGATTCGTCGCGCTAATATATAATATACATATTATACAAAGGAGAGTGTGTTAGAACTAAAGGCCGTCACCAAGGTTTATAAAACCGCTGGATTTTCACAAAAAGCGTTAAACAACGTTTCTTTGTCTTTTGCTAAGAACGGCTTCGTCTCCATTCTTGGCCCCTCTGGTTCTGGCAAAACCACACTCCTAAACATCATCGGTGGGCTAGACCATTACACTTCTGGCGACCTCATCATAGAAGGCGTCTCTACTAAACGTTTCAAAGATTCCGATTGGGACTCATATCGTAATCACCGCATTGGCTTTGTCTTCCAGAGTTACAACCTTATCTCCCATCAAACCATTCTCTCTAACGTTCGTTTGGCCCTTACGCTTTCTGGCATTTCCAAACGCGAGGGTTTGCGTCGCGCCAAAGAAGCCTTGCGTTCGGTAGGCCTTGGCGACCACATCCACAAGCACCCAGCCGAATTGTCTGGCGGTCAAATGCAACGTGTAGCCATTGCGCGTGCTCTTGTTAACGACCCAGATATTTTGCTCGCCGACGAGCCAACTGGCGCTCTCGATTCGGAAACCTCAGTCCAAATTATGGAGCTGTTAAAATCCATCTCCAAGCAAAAGCTTGTTGTAATGGTTACCCACAACCCCGACCTCGCCAATCAATATTCCACTCGTATCATCAACCTAAAAGACGGCCAAATCACCAAAGACACTGCCGTAGCCCCCGCAAAGGCTCATTCCAAGACAAAACCTACTAGCGCGCACAAGTCCAAAAAAACCAAAATGAGTTTTCTCACTGCCTTGTCGCTCTCTCTAAACAACTTACTCACCAAAAAAGGTCGAACTATTCTTGTTGCCTTTGCTGGCTCCATAGGTATCATTGGTATTGCGCTCATTATGGCTGTTTCCACTGGTTTTCAAAATTATGTCGACAGCATCGAGGCCGACGCACTCACCTCCTATCCACTCATCGTCGCCGAAGAATCTTTTTCGCTCGCCAACCTCATGCAAACCACCGACGAGTCCACTCAATCTGGGCGCGACCTCGTGGAGCGTGCTAAGATTCGCGACGCTGAGGGCAAAGATCTCGTAGAAATCCCTGTTCTTGCTAACACCTTGCGTTCTGTTGCCAAAAACGACCTCAAAAGTTTTAAGCGTCATTACGAGTCTCACGCCAAGGAATTAGAAAATGATGTTAAAACCGTTAGCGTTGGCTACTCTGTAGAGCCAAATGTTTACGCCTACGACCAATCTGGAAAACTCGCTAGGCTCAACCCATCGGACGCCTTTTCCTCCATCATGGGCAGTAGTAGCGACCTTGTTTCTAGTTTTACGGGTGGTTCCACTTCCTTATACTCGCCAATTACCACCGACGAAGCTACCCTAAACACCCAATACGACGTTTTAGCTGGGCGCTGGCCCAAGTCTTACGACGAAGTAATCATTAACCTTAGCGTCAAGGGAACTATGACCGACCTTTTGGCGTACAATCTTGGCCTAAAAGACACCGCCGAGCTTAAAAGTCTTGTTACGAAATTGATGTCTGGTGAATCTGTGCAAGTTGCAGATAACACGCTCACCCTAGATTATTCCGACTTATTAGCACTCGACCTCCGCGTCATTGTTCCTAGCGACCTCTATGTCTACAACGACAAATACGACGTCTACGAAGACATGTCTGGCGAAGATGCTTTTCTTAAAGATGTCTTTGCCGCCAAGTCTATCAAGCTTAAAGTGGTTGGCATTATTACCTCCAAGGAAGGCGTCAACACTATGGCACTAGACCAAGGCGTCAATTATCTGCCAGAGCTGGTAGATGTTATTATTGCTCGCGCGGCCGAATCTTCAGTTGTCAAAAAACAGTTATCGAGCCCAGAACTAGATGTTTTTTCTGGTCAACGGTTCGACGAAGAAAAAGCCCGCTTTGATTATGGCTTCGAAGACCTTGTTTCTGTAGACGAAGCCAAATTAGCCAATATCTTTAAGGTCGACATCGACCAAGTCGCTCTAGCGTCCGAAGTATCTGCCGCCATGGTCGATATTGCCGCCGCTATCGACATTAACGTCGAGCCAGCCGCCACTGCTTTTTCCGAGGCCTACAGCTCTATTGCGACGCTCTTTGCTGACAAAATAGCCAGTCACGACTCCCAAAATCCAGAAGCCACTTTTCCGTCTTTAGACGCCGAAGCTACAGAAACTTTTATTTCCGAATTTCTTATGGAATATAATCCAGGAGAAATCTTTTCTAACCTAGAGGAAGGATTCGCCGTCCCTAGCGATGTTTTCCGAGAAACTTTCTACGGCACATTGTCTAGTTTAGTCGAAGGCTACAAAGCTGTCGCACCCTATGGCGTAGAGTTTACTAGCGTTGCTGAAGGTGCCAAGTCAACCGCCCTATACGCCACCCTAGAGGATACTCTGTCTAAAGCCATGACCGAAGCCAAAATCAAAAAATCTGTTCTTGAGCAAGTTGGTCAACTAACCTCCACCATCTCCGCTTCTTTCGCAAAGAGCTTTAACATAGACGCTAGCGCCTTTGCCTCTGCGTTTACTCTCAACTTTTCCGAAGACGAACTAATGCGCGTCATGGAGTCGCTCCTCACTAAAACCGAGTCCACCCAAAAGTCTAATCTCATTTCTCTGGGCTACCAAGACAAAGAAGAGCCAACTTCGCTATGGTTTTATTTTACCAGCTTCGATGGCAAAGAGAACTTTCTTAATTTCATAGAAAAGTACAACGAGTCTGTCGACAAAGACCAGCAAATTAACTATAGCGACATGACTGGCATCTTAATGGACAGTGTAAAAGTTATCGTCAATGCGGTATCTATCGTCCTTATTGCTTTCGTAAGTATTTCTCTTGTCGTTTCCAGCATCATGATTGGCATCATCACCTACATTTCTGTCTACGAACGCACCAAAGAAATTGGCATTCTTCGTGCGCTGGGCGCCTCCAAGCGAAACATCAGCAGTATCTTCAACGCAGAAACCTTCATCATCGGCTTCCTCTCGGGTTTGTTCGGCATAACCATTGCCTACCTGCTAATAATTCCCATCAATGCTATTCTTCACGCACTTACGAACGTCGCCAACCTCAGTGCCGCCCTAGCTCCCACCAGCGCCGTAGGCTTAATTGTCTTAAGCGTCGTCCTAACACTTATTGGCGGGCTTATTCCTGCCAGAACTGCCTCCAAAAAAGACCCAGTTGTGGCCTTGCGCACTGAGTAAAAGACGGTAACTTGGCTTTAAAGAAAAATATTATTAGCCATAACATATTTTTCAGAATGTCAACTTGCAAAAACCTTGAAAAATTGCGTAAAATGAGGCCGTAAAAGACTTGCAAAACCCAACCCGCTTGTGTAAAATAGTAATAAGCCAAAAAATAAGTGTGAGGTTTATTAGGTTAAATGCTAAAATCATCTAGGCTAGTCGCTGTGTTAGGTTGCTTGCTTGGCATTTCCGTAGTAGTTTTGCCCACCAAAACTTTTGCTGTGGTTGAGCTCCTTCAAGTTCAGGATACCGTATCAGTTACGGTTAATGGTTTTCTTAGCTTAACAGTTCTCGAAGACCAGCGCGAAGTCGATACTGGCGTTACGACGTGGGACTCCACTAACAATCGCTACACTGGCACGTTTACGCTCATGGATAAAACCGAGAACTTTGGCACCACTGCCTTTCGTGTCTATTGCAACTATATCTCCGACCCTAACCCAGACGCCTCCGTTCGCTATACGGACGATTGTTCTAACGGTTGGCGCGTTACTGCTGAGTCTGGCACTAGTAGTAATGGCTATGCCACCATGGAAGATTCCGTCCACTCACTCAAAATCTACTCCAACTCTACTAACTTAAACGGTTCATCGGCCACTTGGCTTATGAAAGTCATCCCTGTCTCTCGCACTCTTGGAACGGAGTTCGGTAGTAACACCATTACCTCCTCGGCGGGTACTGGCTATTCGAACTTCAACGTTGTACCAGTAGCTAACAGCAACGTCACCGTAGCCGAAGGCAACACATTCAATTCGTTTAACGGCATAAACAATGGCAACCCAGTTTATACTGGCTACGAAGACTTTAAGGTTCGCTATGGCTTCACAGCTGGCATGGATGCGGCCGCTGGCACCTATACGGGCACAGTTACCTACACACTTCATGTCAAGGCCTCGTAATGACTGGCTCTCTCACCATTGGTATATCTCCTGGGATACAGGAAATTGTTCTTAACCCAGGCGAAGTTTATGAAGGAGATTTTCTAGTCCTTAACCCATATCCAGACGGCGCCAAGATTGATTACGAAATATCCGTACGCCCACTTTCGGTCAAAGACGAGCTCTATAACTTGTCGTTTTCGGTAGCCGATGATTATAATCAGATTGTCGATTGGGTAACCCTAGCAAAACGCGAGGGCACTTTACTCCCCAAAGAAGAAGCCTCTATTCACTATGTCATTTCTGTGCCCGAAGATGCTCCTGCTGGCGGACAATACCTTAGTTTCATTGCAGCCATCAAAAACCCCAATGCGTCTTCAGATGCAGGGATTTCTGTATCTGACAACACCAGGGTTGCCAGCTTACTTTACGCTACAGTAAAAGGCGAAACAAGAGAAAGTGGCCGAATCATCGAAAACAATATTCCTCTTTTTTCTTTGGACACTCCAATTAGAACAACTTCCGTAGTTCAAAACACTGGCAATGTTCATGGACGTGCCACATACGTTCTGCAAGTTTTTCCTTTATTTTCCGACGAAGAAGTTTTTACTAACGCCGAAACTCCAGCCGAGAGTACAATTATCCCTGCTACCAAATTGTTCTCCGAAAAAACATGGGACAGTACTCCTATGCTAGGTATTTATCGTGTGGTCCAAACCATCAAATTTGCTGGAGTGGAAGACAGTGCCGAGTCCGTTAGCATTGTATGTCCCATTTGGTTTTTGGGTTTATGCATCCTTTTTATAGCATCTGTTATCTCTATGTTTATAAATAAAATAAAAATGCATAAAAAGCCTTGACTTTAAGAACCATAAGCGTATAATAAAAACTACAAAAGGTCATACATAAAAATCCAACATAAAAATTAACACACAAAGGAAAATAAAAATGGTTAATTCCAAAAAAATTATCGCAAGTCTTGGTGTTGTTGCTGGGCTTGGCGTTGCAGTACTTCCTCTTACTTCGTATGCAGTTGAAGGTGAAGGAGTGGTTAAAGTTGGCGTCGAAGACAGCCTCGCTGTAACCGTAACGGCTAACTATGCCGCGAATGTTACGGGTGGTGATGATTACATGGCTGTTAAGCAAGGCGAAGAGAAAGCTACGCTTATTCATACCGTCAATGTCAAGGGAACTACTCGCCACGATTATGCTCTAACCATGCACGCTAAAGACAACGAAAAAAGCGCTATTGCAAACAACATCCTCGTCCATTCCGATGTTGATACGGCCCAAATTGCACCTACTGCTGGAGCCGCATCACTTGCAAAAGGCACTTGGGGTTATAAATACAGCACTGATTCGAGTAGCTTTTCTGGCAACTGGAAACCAGTTGCGCTAACAGCCGCCACGGGTTCTCTAAAAACCGCTTCTTCTACCGATAGAACTGCAGCTTACGACGAAAATCATTACGTCAACTTTGGTGTCAATGCGGCCGACGATCAGCTTGCTGGCTACTACGAAGCAACCGTTGTCTACACCGCCACTGCTGCTTCTGCCCTTTAATTAAAGCGCAACTAAAACAACCGCTAAAAAGCGGTTGTTTTTTTAGTTCTGCTCATATATAATATATACAAAGTTTAGGAGGTATATTTTGAAAATAATATCTAGGCTAAGTATATTTAGTTTTCTTTTGGCGGTGCTCCTTGCTATTGCTGGCGTCAGCCACAGCGCCTTTGCCGACCAAGTCTCTGGCGCAGGCATTCAAATTTCTCCTACCATCGAGCGCGCCGAACTAGACCCAGGTGCTACTTATAAGAACCGCATCGCCATTACTAACACGGGCGCCAAGCCAATTGATTTTTCTATGGAAGTCGCCCCGTTTCAGGTTTCTGATATCGATTATATCCCCGTCTACAATAAAGCCAATGCCTACACTCAAATCACCGAATGGGTTACTTTCGATAGCTACGACCCTCATCTAGAAGTCGGCGAAACCGCAGAGATTGTCTATCACGTCAATGTCCCTCTTGACGCCCCAGGTGGCGGCCAATATGCTACTATCTTTGCCAGTACCGATAATACCACTGGTGCCAGTAGCACCGTCAATGCCACCGCTAGCGTCGGCATGATTCTCGCCGCCAAAATCTCTGGCGAAACGCGCATTTCTGGCGAAATTGTTAAAACCGAAATCCCTTCTATTTTGCTTATGCCCCCCATCTCTGCGGTAGGCACATTCAAGAACACGGGCAACGTTGACGCTTCTGCCAAGATGACCATTAAAATCGACAACGTTATATCGGGCGTCACTATCTACGACGGCTCGTCCAACCCTACGGAAAACAGCGTTCTCCCAGGCACCACTAGAGATATTAACGTCAGCTGGAGTAATGTCCCGCGCCTGGGTGTCTTTAAGGTAACACTTTCCACCGAATACATGGATGATGCCGAGGTTAAGTCGCGCATAGTAGTTATTTGCCCCATTTGGTTCTTGGCCATCATCGCTCTAATTATCCTCGTCATCATTGCTCGCATACTTGCCAAGAAGCGCGAAGACGCTCGTATGCGTAATAATTCGCGTAACTCCACAGGCAGTGCCGATAAGTTTAATTTATAGGAGCGCACCATGACCCGTTTTACCAAAATCTTAATCATCTTTCTCGTAACCTTGGCAGGCACAGTGTTTTTGTGCCCAAACACTACTTATGCCGCCGCTAACATGAAAATCTCTCCCGTAGCCAACGGCATCACCATCAAACCAGGCGACGTCCAAAACTATCAGTTTACCATGGAAAATCTAGGCCAGGAACAGCTCAAGTTCAAGCTTTCAGTCTCTCCATATAACGTCATTAACGAAAACTACGACGTAGATTTTGTCACCGAAACCAGCTACAACCAAATTGTCCGCTGGGTTACTTTTCAGGACGATTCAGGAAGTTTCGTTAAAAACCCTACGCTCACGCTCGCTCCTGGTGAAAAACGTACAGTGGTCTACCGCGTATCTGTCCCAGACGATATTCCCAAGGGTGGACAGTATTGCATCATTTTTGCCGAATCCGTGCACGACGAAACTGACCAAGACAATATGACCCTCGGGCTTCAATCGGTTACCAGAGTTAGCTTAATAATTTTGGGCCATGGTGAGGGTGATACTCGCAACACTGCCGAAATCACCGATTTTTCGTTAACGGGCATGTTTACGAGCCACAATATCGACGCCTCCGCCAGAGTCAAGAACACTGGCAACACCGACTTCACCGCCATCTACGATTTTACCGTTAAAAGCATTTTTGGGCGCACGCTCTATACGAAATCCGATAATTTTGCCGTTCTTCCGCAAACCGAGCGACGCTACTCCACATCTTGGGCGGAAGCTCCACTGTTTGGTCTATTTTCGGTTACTTATAAAGTTACCGCTGTCGATGTCGACAAAGAAGAAACCCATATCATCATGATATTGCCAGCATTTGTTATTGTCATTGCGCTTTTGCTATTGACAAGCATTGTGGTGTGGTCTATAATCCTCTTAAGGAAACGTAAAGAACGTAGTTCTCGGCTTGTAGTGTAGAACGCCGGGTCCTACAAAAATCAAAACTGCGTATCCAAATAAAAACAAAATATAAAAAAGCGAGTGTAGAGTTATGCAAAAAACGCGAAAAAAGCTTATAGGGCTGTTATGTCTTGCGGTTGTTGCCGTCATGACTATCTTGGCCTATTTTATCCCCGCCGAAAACGCTTCGGCTGCGGATTCACATACTGACGTAATTAGGGTGGTAGTATATAGCCAGTATCCATCAGCAACCATAACATCCCCCGAAAACGAATCCCAGTCCGTTTCGCCAATTACCAACGTCAAGTTTAATTACGAAAACTCCGAAACCGTAACTTTTACACTAAACTACACAGACCCAGAAGGTGATACTCACACGGTTGATTTGCCTAACTACACCCCTAGTTCTCTAGATCCAGAGTTCAACTACGCTTCTGGCTCCGATGAATTTCTTCTAGACCTTACCTCTTTGGGGTTCGGCTATGGTGACTATACATTAACCATCGGCAGTTACAGTGCTATTGGCGGCGCCACTGGCGATTCAGTAGAGTTCTCTTACCTGCCAACCATCGTCACTCAAACAGGCGCAAGCGCAGAAAATAACGACCCAGAAGTAAAAGTAGAATACGATGACGGTGTGGCTCAAATCGTTCTCCAAGCCTACGACGAAAACGGGAACCCTTTATTTGACGAGCCAATAATCGTCAACGTTCCCGAGCCTTACGACGCTGGCGAAACTTCGCTAACTTTACCTTTCGGCAGTTATGGCGCACAATCTGGCAACTACGAAGTTGTACCAACTAGCTACACTGTCGACCCAGCAACTGGCGACCTTGTAGAAATCCCTGCACCAAGGCGTAGCTTTAAAGTTAGCTATACGCAACCAGATGCCCCCGAAGTGCCAAACACTGGTCGCTTCACTAGTGCAAGCGGAATTGCTAGGGGCGACCTTGCAATTACTGGAATAATAATCTTTAGCTGTATTGCTGGATGCGCCATATTCTTCGCTTCTCGCAAGAAAAAGGACTATCGCAAAAATCTCCGTAACAAACGTTAATTAGATAAAATAACCGCATAACTCTAATCGGGCACCAATACTGCGAGGGTGCCCGATTTTTTCAGCCGCCAAAAACCTAATTATAAAATTAAGCTACTATTATTTTCCACCAAGATAAACAAAAAAAACATCTTTAACTCAAGATGCTTAGTCCTACTTAAACTGGTGGACTCTAGAGGATTTGAACCTCTGACCTTTTCTACGTCAAAGAAACGCTCTAGCCAACTGAGCTAAGAGTCCAATATGATTTTTGGTGAGCCGGGAGAGGCTCGAACTCTCGACACCGGGCTTAAAAGGCCCGTGCTCTAACCAACTGAGCTACCGGCCCAAAAATCAAGTCTCATTATAACATCACTAGTGCAAAAAATAAACCCCCAATTTCGTTTAATATTCTTATGTTTTTGATATAATATAAGTATGTTTGCTATTGCACTAGGAATCTTTGCTATCACTGCTCCGCAAAGCTCACTTTTAAGTCTTAGCCAAAATATCACCGCCGTTTTGGGTAACTTCTGCCCCATTCCCCGCATCACTCCCGTACCAGACGCTCCTCCAGGAAGTACCGACGTAATTAGCATATCTACTCTGACTGACCCCGACAGTTCTTCCGACCCTACCACTTCTGGCCCAAGAGACCCAGAAGATACTTCAACCCCAGATGTTAATTTGCCGTCATCGCCAAGAGCGGCCGAACTCGTAGAAACTGCTGTCAAAATGGCTTGGCCTACGGGCAACGGTACTTGTCGCTCTAGCTCTGGAAGTTATATCGACTGGAAGCCCCAGCAAGATGGCGGCGTCGAAGCTTGCAAAACCACCATTAACGCTTTTGCTGCTCAGTGGTACCGTGCCAACTATCTTATGGACTGTGGGCATTTTGTTGGGGCTGCCGTTCGCCACTCTATAGACCCAGATTTTACCGCATCTGGCGTCAGCTCCCAAATGCGCTACATGCGCAATTCCTCCAAATGGACCAAAGTCTCCACCGATGGTGTGCGTTTTAGCATGAGCAATCTCCAGCCTGGCGACATCCTTGCCTTTTCGTCAGGGAACGGAGAAAGAACAGGCGGTCATATAATGCTTTGGATTGGCTCCCAAACGGTTCGGGGCGGTAGCCGCACCTATACCGTAAATATCGCCTCGGCTTCTTATCAATCTCGCACGCCCAGCCTTAACCGCATTACAAGAATGTACTCTCCAACCTTCGATATTCCTTATTCAGTTTTTAGGTATGTAGGCAATTAATATGAAACGCTCCAATCTTCTACAAAATCGCAAATTCCTTATCGCCATCGGCCTGCTTGCTACGGTTTTAATTGTTTTCTTAATATTCCTTGGCGCTAAAAACAGTGGGCTGGCAGCCCTGTTTACTTCAGCCGAAGAAGAAGAGTTTATCGTCCCCGAGACCGATTCTTCGGCCGCCGAAGCCGATATTATGGCCGACGAAGCTTATTTGGCGGCCAATCACCCCATTGCCGAGTTTCTGCCATATGAAAATTACACCGAACCGCGTTTCTATGTGGGGTTCGACCTTTCCCAAGACAAAAAGGGCGAGTATTCTTTTAGCCTTGTAGTAGGGTACGGCAACGAGGCTGGCAAACAAGCCGCCGAAGCCTATCTCGGCTCGGCCAAGATGCGTTCGCTTGGTTCCGCCAATTACCAAATTACCTATGAAGTTTTAGAACGCCTAAAATAAACTCTTCAATTGTTTTTGTGCTTATGCTAAAATAAACTCATGGCAACAAAATCTTCATCAAAAACTGCGAAAACCAAAACATCAAAAAAGGCCCCAGCCAACAAAGCCAAGCCAAACAAAGCTACCAAGGCGCCTGTCTCGGCCACCAAAAAACCCACAACCGTCCATAAAACCGAGCCATACCATCCTGTTTTTGGTATTTTGCTCTTGGTTGTCGGCGTCATCATTGCCGCGATGCTTATCGCTGGTATCGCCAAAAACTACTCCAAAGCTCCAAGCGACGCCGAGCTCTTTTCTGCCGAATACACTCAAGTCGAAAAAGACAATCTCTACGACATTATTTCTGGCGAAGAAGCAGTCTCTATGCTTAAGGAAGGCACGGGTGTACTGTTCCTAGGCTTCCCGTCCTGCCCGTGGTGCCAAAAATACGCAGCCATGCTTAACACGCTTGCAAAAGCTCATGGTCTAGACGTAATTTATTATCATAACACTTACGACGATTGGCAACAAAATACCCAAGCCTATCAAGACATCACTTCTCTCCTCTCTAATTATCTTCAGTTTGATAACGTTGGTGAGCGTCACCTTTATGTGCCAAACGTCGCCTTTATAGTGGACGGTAAAGTCATCGCCAACGACTGGGAAACTTCCAAAGATACTCTAGGTCTAGGGTCTCCCGAAGAATACTGGACGGAGGAGCGAGTCGCCTCTTGGAAAGATCGTGTCGGCATTGCGCTTGACTCTTACATCGAAGCCACCAAGTAAAAGCTCTTCTAAAGCCTTTTTCTGCCCACCAAAATGTGGGCAGTTTTCTTGCCCTCAAATTTGTAAAAAACGCCAAAAAGTGCTATAATTAAATGTTATGGATAAGAACAAAATCAGAAATGTTGCGATAATCGCCCACGTCGACCATGGCAAAACCACATTGGTCGATGGACTTCTCAAACAGTCGCACACTTTTCGCGATAATCAGGCCGAAATGTCTCAAACGCTCATTATGGACTCTGGCGACCAAGAGCACGAACGGGGCATCACTATCACTGCCAAGCAAACTGCCGTGTTTTTTGACGGCTACAAAATAAACATCATTGACACCCCAGGCCACGCCGACTTTTCTGGCGAAGTTGAGCGCACACTCAACATGGCTGATGGTGTTCTACTGGTTGTTGATGCTCAAGAAGGGCCTATGCCTCAAACCAAGTTTGTACTCCAAAAGGCGCTCAGTCTAAAGCTAAAACCTGTGGTTGTTATCAATAAAATCGATAAGCCTGCCGCTCGCATCGAAGAAGTTAAAGACGAAATTGCCGACTTGTTCCTGGAGCTAGCCACCGACGAGTCCCAGCTCAATTACCCAATTTATTACGCCATCGCTCGTGAAGGTCGCGCTGGTAAGACTACTCAACTAGATAACGACCTGCGTGTGATTTTTGAGTCTATCATTAACGACATCCCAGCCCCACGGGTTGACGAAAACGATAGTAAAGGCGCACAACTGCTTGTGGCTGCCCTAGCCGCCGACAACTACCTTGGTAAATATGCCATTGGTAAGATTTTTCGTGGCAAACTCAAAAAAGGTCAGAGCGTCAAATTGCTCCAAACTGTAAGGGGAGATTCCAGCATCACCCCCTCAGAGCCAAAAACCATTGTCACTAGCGCCAAAATCGAAAACCTATTCACCTACAAAGGCCTCAGCAAAGAAGAAGTAACCGAAGCCGTCGCTGGCGACATCGTAGCTATTACTGGCATCGAAAAAGCTAACATTGGCGACACCATCGCTACTGGCGAAACCCCTCAAGCTCTCCCCACCATCGAACTCGAACCCCCCACTCTTTCTATTTATATTGGCCCCAACACTTCTCCGCTTAAGGGTAAAGAGGGTGAGTTCACCACTTCGCGCCAAATTGCGGAGCGCTTAGAAAGGGAACTAGAAACCAACATTGCTCTCAAAATCATGCCAGACGGCTTAGGCTACAAAGTTTCTGGTCGCGGCGAGCTACATCTTTCCGTCCTTATAGAAACCATGCGACGCGAAGGCTACGAACTGGAAGCTGGTCGTCCCGAAGTAGTCTACAAAGAAATAGACGGGCAAAAATGCGAACCAGTAGAGTCGCTCACTATTGAAGTAGAGTCGGCCTATGTCGGCGCCGTGTCCCAAGAACTAGGCATTCGCAAAGCCGAGCTAAAATCCACCGACCTTACATCCTCTGGCACTACCCGTTTCGTTTACGACATCACCACTGCTGCTCTCATTGGTCTTCGCAACAGCTTACTCACAGCCACTAAAGGCACTGTAATTATGTCGAGTCTCCCCAAAGGCTACAAGCCTGTCGAAACCAAATATAAGCCCGAACGCAACGGCGCTCTCATCGCCTTTGAATCGGGCGTATCGACCGCTTATGCGCTCGACATGGCTCAAGCTCGTGGCGTTCTCTTTATTGCTCCAGGCGTACCAGTTTATCAAGGCATGATTGTCGGCCTTTCCAACAAGAAAGAGGACATCGACCTAAACATCTGTCGCGAAAAACAGCTTACTAACATGCGTACTCACGCTAGCGATGGCGCCATTCAGCTTACCCCCTTTACTCAGCTATCTCTTGAACAGTGTCTTGATTTTTTGCTCGATGATGAGCTTTTAGAAGTCACCCCCAAATCCTTACGTCTTCGCAAACGCCAGCTCGACCCCGTCAAACGCAAACGTGAAAGCCGCGCCTAATGTCTGCGCCGTATTTGGTCGACTCGCACTGTCATCTTCACGACCGCGAATTTTTCTCCGAGTCGCAAGCCGAAGATATGCTAAAAAACGCTAAAGATTGCAATGTAAAACAAATAATCTGCATAGGCACCAACCATTCCGACTCGCTTGAGGCTAAAAAATTTGCCAGCACTCACCCAAATGTTTTCTGGACTTATGGCATTCACCCCGAGGAAACCAGCAAAAATGACGACTTTAAGCCCGTTTTTTCTAACCCAGAAGAAGTAGCTGTCGATAGTCGGCTAGTCGCTATCGGCGAAGTAGGCCTAGATTATCACTACACTGGTTACGACAGGGCCGCCCAAATCAAACTTCTCGAACAAATGCTTCAGCTTGCAATTAGTCTAAACCTGCCCTGCTCGTTTCATGTGCGCGATGCTCTCGACGATTTTTTCGGCATTATCGATAATTTTTCCAGCCTCAAGCCTTCCGTTTTACATTCCTTCACCGACTCCAGCGCCAACCTCAAAAAAGCCATATCTCGTGGCCTCTACATTGGTTTTAACGGCATTGCCACCTTTGCCAACTTAAGCTGCTACAAAGTATTCACGCCCGATTTCTTATCTTATTGCGTCCTCGAAACCGATGCTCCCTTCTTGACTCCAGAGCCAAAACGTGGTAAAATAAACGAACCAGGCAATATTAAATATATTGCCGCATATTTAGCTAACCAATTGGGAGTTTCTCCGACGCAAGTCGCCAAGAAAACCACTCAAAATGTTCGAAACCTCTTCAATCTTCCGTATCCCGACTAAAGACATCGACACTAGCGATCTTGCTTTTGCAACCGCCGAGGATGCAAGTGTTTTTGAGGAACTAAACGCCATCGCCGAGGAAATAGAAAAATGCCGCTCAGGGAATTACTAGACGCCCATAGGCGTCCACTTCGCACGCTCGACGACAAAATTAACGCCGAGTCCGAGCTAGGTCGCACGATTTTTGGCCCTGTTCCAGCGGGTCATCAACGCGAATTTTTCGAACACAAGAAAAACCTTTGGATTTGGCACGAATCGTGGACGGAATTTGGCGTCAGAAAAGAAGTTACCATTCGCTATGAAGTCCGCCCAAACGGCGTATTCAAAAAAACCAACACTTCGCTCTACCATAAACTTTCTGGCGCCGAATTAGCCAATTTTCGGGCCGCCACCAAAAAATATCTCGAGCTCATCAAAACAAACCTCTACAAAGCCTAACTCGTTAGTGCTATAATAAGCTCATGGATAAACCAAAAACGCTCACAAAAAAGCGGTCTAAGCTTCCACTAATTATCGCCTTTTCTGTTCTTGGCGTGGCACTGGTGGGCTTTTTGCTGTGGTTTTTTGTGTTCCGCAAAGTCGAGCCAGAAATCGTTCTCACTGATGCCGAGTATCTCTCTACTCATTCCTGGGAAAAAGAAGGTGCGCCAACCGTCGTCTGGACTTTCAAGACAGATGGTACCGCCGAAATTACCACCAATCGGCAAAATTACTACGAAGCCACTTATTCTCTCGAGCCTAACCCATCTGCTGAATCCGCCCAGCTTCTCAAAGTCACCACCTCTTGGCTTTACGACCTACAAGACACTTTTGATTTTACACTCAATCGCGAAGAAGACACGTTTGTCGTCAAAAACCATTCCACAAACGAAGAATCTATCTTTATCCCCTTAGGCACAGCCGAAGCTCAAGCCGCCGAAGATGCTGCCAGCCAAGACTCGGCCAGCGACGAGCCTAGCCTCAACGCCTCATAAAACCAAAACCGCCCCAAAACTCGCAAGCGCACCCAGCCTTTTCATCGCATAACTTTTATGTTATAATATAAAGTATGATTTATCTCGACCACGCCGCCGCAACTCCCCTCTCTCCAAAAGCTAAAATCGCCATGGAGCCGTATTTTTTAGAATTGTTTTTTAATCCGTCTGCCGCCTATCTGCCAGCCAATCGCGTACGTCAAGATTACGAAGCCGCCAAAGGCCAAATTGCCAATTTCGTTGGCGCCAAAGCTTCCGACCTTATAATCACGGGCAGTGCCACCGAAGCAAACGCTCTCGCTTTTACTGTCGTTTTGCCTTTTTTTGAGCGCGGACGAAACTTCCGAAAAAAACCTAACTCCACCCCTGTAAAAATGCCCAAAATCCTCGTCCTAGAAACCGAGCACGCCTCTGTCCTCAGGAACGCAGAAAAATACGGGTCAAAAACCATAAAGGTCGACCAAACTGGTCTAATAAATCTAAAAGATTTACGGTCAAAAATTACCGACGAAACCGTGCTGATTTCGGTCTCGCTTGCTAGCAACGAACTTGGCACCATTCAGCCGCTTGCCGAAATCGCCGAGCTTGTTCGTACCGAGCGTCAAGCTCGTCTGGCTCGTGGCGTTGCCACGCCGCTCTGGCTTCATTCGGACGCCTCGCAGGGCCTAACCTTGCTCGAGCCAAATGTTTCTCGCTTGGGTGTAGATTTGCTAACCATAAATAGCGCCAAGGTTGGTGGCCCCAAAGGCGTAGGCGCTCTTTATGTTGCGCACGGGGTGCGTTTGTATCCATTCATTTTGGGTGGCGGCCAAGAATCTGGACTGCGCTCAGGTACCGAGAATGTTGCAGGAGTTGTTGGTTTTGCTGCAGCACTAACGTCGCACAAAAATCATGCCGCAGCTTTACGTAAAAATTACACGCGACTTGTGGAAATCTTAAAATCCGAACTTAAAAACGCCGAAATTAAACCGCTCTACCTTGGTAATCCCAAACATTCGCTCGCTAACTTCTGCACCTTAAGCTTTCCAGGGTTAGATGCCGAACGCCTAATTTTCAGGCTCGAAGAAAGCGAAGTTTATGTCTCCACTGGCGCCGCTTGCTCCGCCTCAAAGGGCGAGCCATCGCACGTCCTAAAAGCTATTGACTTGAGCGACGAAGAAATTAAAGGCTCCCTTCGTATTTCCCTAGGCATTCTAAACAACGAAGAAAACATCAAAGAAGCTGGAAGAAAGATTGTGGAGGCCGTGAATAGTGAATATGAAAGAATTAGTTAGTAAAAAAGTAGGCGAAGAAGGTACTTCCGACCTCAAGCGAGCAAGCACTCTCGGCCACGCGCGAGCAAACGGCAAAACTGTTTTTCTTGGCATGTCTGGCGGTGTCGATAGCTCCGTCTCGGCAATTCTTCTCAAAGAGCAAGGCTTTAATGTCGTTGGCGTTTATATGAAAAACTGGTCTAAAGACCTTCCTGGCTTGCATTGCCCTTGGGCGGAAGACCTCGCCGATGCCAAGCGTGTCGCCGTCAAACTCAACCTCGACTTTTTCGTTTTTGATTTCGAAAAGGCTTACAAAGAGAAAGTTGTCGACTATATGCTGGCCGAGTTTAGGGCTGGCCGCACTCCAAACCCCGACATTATGTGCAACGAAGAAATCAAATTCAAACTTTTCTTCGAAGAATCGTTAAAACGCGGCGCCGACTATATTGCCACTGGCCACTATGCTAAGTCAAAGAACAGAAAATTAATGCTCGCAAAAGATACAAACAAAGACCAGACTTATTTTCTCTACCGAATCTCGAAAGAAGCCGTTGCAAAAACTCTTTTTCCACTCGCAAATTTAGAAAAACCCGAGGTCAAGAAAATCGCGGCCGCTCACGGCCTTGCAAACGCTTATAAAAAAGAGTCCATGGGCGTTTGTTTTGTCGGTGAAGTCGGTATGAAAGATTTTCTCCGCGAGTATATTGACCTAAAGCCTGGAGAAATTCGCGAACTCGAGACGGGCAAGATTCTCGGCTTCCATGACGGTGCAGTTTTTTATACTCTCGGCCAGCGTCATGGTCTTTATGTTGGTGGCGGTTTGCCCTACTATGTCGTTAAAAAAGATTTAGAAAAAAACATCGTCTATGTTTCTAAAAACCTCAACGAAAAAAATCTCTGGACCAAAGAGCTAAAGCTAGAAAACCTCTTTTTTCGCGAAATAGGCGACCTCCCAAAAGACGGAAAAATTCTCGTTCGTCTCCGTCATCGCGCGCCGCTTATCCCTGCAAGGCTTATAGATAGCTCCGTATATTTTGACGAAGAAATTAAAACGGTCGCTCCTGGCCAAAGCGTCGTCTTTTATTCTGGCAACCTTTGTCTCGGTGGCGGTATCGTTGCGTCGTAAACTCTACAAGACAGTAGTTCTATATCTTTGGCGCATATGCCTGTTTTGCGTTATCGCTGCATTCCGTAGTTTTTATGCTAAAATAGTTTTATGTCACAAATCAAAATTCCCGTTGAAGTCTCGGCGCGCCACGTCCATCTTTCCGAACACCTCGTTAAAATCCTCTTTGGCGAAAACTACGAGTTCGGCAAAGTCCGCCCGCTTTCCCAAACTGGCGAATTTCTAGCCGAAGAGCGCCTCGATATTGTCGGCCCTCGCGAAATAATCCACAAAGTCGCTGTTCTTGGCCCTTGCCGCAAGCACACTCAGGTCGAAATTGCGCTCACCGACGCTCGGAAACTTGGGCTAAATCCTCCCGTTCGCGAATCTGGAAATCACGAAGGCTCGGCCTCTTGCCGTCTTGTCGGCCCCAAAGGCGAGTACGAACTAGAAGACGGCGTTATCATTGCTCATCGTCACCTTCACTGTTCTCTCGAGGACGCCAAAAACCTGGGGGTTAAAAATGGCGACAGAATCTCGGTAGCAATTAAAAACTGCCTCCGCCCACTGATTTTTGAAGACGTTATCGTCCGCGCCAAAGATTCTTTTACGCTCTCGCTCCATCTCGACACCGACGAAGGCAACGCCGCTGGTCTCACCCCCGACTCTTACGGAACCATAGTTAAAACTGACAACTAACCCTCTTGCCTTTCCCCGCCAGGTGGGGAGTATAACGGCTCTCTTAGCTTCTTCGGCGACTCTCTCCTCGCCGAATAGTCGCCTCCTGCCAACTATTCTGCCATCTAACGCTATCGCGATTTTTGTAGCGTATGGTATAATATATGTTTATGAATGCATCCGAAATCCGCCAAAAATATCTAGAGTTTCAAGAGAGAAAGGGCCACAAGGTTATCGCTCCTGCTCCGCTTGTCCTCGAGAACGACCCAACAACTCTCTTTACGGGTTCTGGCATGCAACCACTTCTCCGCTATCTTCTTGGCGAAAAACACCCCGAAGGGACAAGGCTAACCGACTCTCAACCATGCCTTCGGCTCCAAGACATCGAAGACGTTGGCGACCCTAGACATACCACAGTTTTTGAGATGCTTGGCAACTGGTCGCTCGGAGACTATTTCAAAAAAGAGCAGATAGAAAATTATTTTGAATTTTTGACTCAGGTTATCGGTCTCGACCCATCAAAAATCTACGTTACCTGCTTCATCGGTTCAGAAAAATACGGTATTCCAAAAGACGAAGAAGCTGCAAAAATCTGGCAAAGTGTTTTTGAGAAAGCTGGCGTAAAGGCCGAAATCGCCGAAATCGACTCCGCAGAAAACGGCGACAAACGGGGAATTAAAGACGGCGAACGCATCTTCTTTTATAACGACAAAGAAAACTGGTGGTCTCGCGGCGGCGGAATCGAAACCACGCCCATCGGCGACCCTTGTGGTCCCGACTCGGAAGTTTTCTATGACTTCGGCGAAGACAAGCAGGACGTAGAAAAATACGGCAAGAGCCACCCAGCTAGTGACGGCGCCCGCTTCATGGAAATTGGCAACCAAGTTTTTATGCAGTATCGTCGCAACGAAGACGGTTCATTCTCCGAGCTTGAGCATAAAAACGTCGACTTTGGTGGCGGTCTCGAGCGCCTCTGTGCCGCTTCAATGGGGAGTTTTGATGTTTTTAAAATTTCTCTCATGCAACCAATTATCAAGAAGCTCGAAGAGCTTTCTGACAAGTCTTACGAAAACAATACCGACGAAATGCGTATCATCTGCGACCATCTTCGTGGCGCCTACCTGCTCGCCGCTCAGGGCCTCGCTCCTTCAAACAAAGCCCAGGGCTACGCCCTTCGTCGCCTAATTCGCCGCGCAGTTCTAAAAGCGCTCGACCTCGGCATTGCTCAGGATTTCCTAAAAGAAACCATCTCGACCATCGAGTCCGAATACGAAACTCTCCCAGATAGTATTTTGACTAATCGCGACCACGCTCTCGAAATTCTAGAAAAAGAAGAACGCGCCTTCCGTCAAACCCTAGTAAAAGGCCTTCGCGAAATGCATAAATTGGCTAACAGTCATAAGCGCAGGCCAAACGGAGAGAGTGCGAGCGGGGAGGAAAGTACTTCCGACCGCAAGCGAGCCGTCCTATCAGGCTTCGATATTTTCAAACTTCAGGACACCTACGGCTTCCCTATGGAAATCTCCGTTGAAGAAGCCTATAAAGAGGGAATTAAATTGTCAGAAAACTGGCGCAAAGAATTCGATGAAGCCTTAAATGAACAACGCGAACGCTCTAAGACCGCAAGTAAGGGCATGTTTAAGGGTGGCCTCGAAGACCATGGCGAGCAAACCACTAAGTACCACACCGCCACTCATCTCTGTCTTGCCGCTCTCCAAAAGCACATTTCAAAAGACATTTGTCAAAAAGGCAGTAACATCACCGCCGACCGCATGCGTTTTGACTTTAACTGCGACCACAAATTAACTCCCGAAGAAATCAAAACTGTCGAGAACCAAGTTAACAAGTGGATAAGACAAGACCTGCGGGTTGTCTTTGCCGAATACGATAAAGATTATGCCAAAAATGTCCTAAAAGCCCACGGTCAGTTTTGGGACAAATACCCAGAAAAACTTAAAGTCTACACAATCGGCGACGAGAAAAACCCAGTTTCTCGCGAAGTTTGCGGCGGCCCTCACGTCGAACATACTGGCGCCCTCGGAGAGTTCAAAATCCAAAAAGAAGAATCTTCCTCAGCAGGTATCCGCCGCATCAAAGCCGTCCTCAAATAACTTGTTTTTCAAAAAACATGCTATAATTTATTCATGAGCTTGTTTAAGCTACCCAAATCTTCCGAAGGTTCCACCGCAACGTCTCAGCCAGACCTAATCTTGGCGCTGGACATTGGCTCTAGTTTTGTTAAAAGTGCTTTTGGACGTATAAGCCTAAAACGTTCTCATAAGTCAGATTCTACAAAGTCGCTTCAGCTCCTAGGCTTTTCCAAAGTCGCCCAACGGCCTGGCAATATTTCTGGCGGGCTAATAGCCGACATCCCAGGCACCATTGCTAGCTGCGAAGATGCCGTATCTGCCCTAGAATCTTCCACTGGCGAAAAAGCCAACTCATGCATCGTAGGCATTTCTGGCGAACTCGTCAAAAGCCGTATTTCTACCATTCGCTATCGTCGCGACAATCCAAATCGCCCACTTAGTGGCGCCGAACTTTCCGAGCTTCTCTCTAAAATCGAATCGCGTTCTAAAGCCAAGATTCGCGAGGAAGTTTCTCTAGAAACCAATAATCCTGACGTCGAGCTTACACTCGTTAATTCGGCCGTTGTTTCAATTTCCATTGACGGCTATCACATCAACAATCCAGTGGGTTTTAAAGGCAGCGAAATTGTCATAGAGTACTACACCGCCTTTGCGCCAACAGTTTCCGTCTCGGCCGTCGAAAAAATCTGTGTCGAATTAAATCTCTCGCTTATTGCCGTGGTTGCGGAACCGTTTGCCGTTTGTAGAGCTTGCCTTGGCGACGATGTAGATGCAGATTTTTCCGCCATCTTGGTCGATGTCGGCGGTGGCACAACCGACGTCGCCGTAGTAGACTGCGGAGAAATATGTGGCACTAAAACCTTTAATATCGGTGGCCTACATTTTACTCGTCAGATTTCCGAGGCCCTGCGTATCAAGCCTGCTCTTGCCGAAAAATACAAACTCAATCTAGAGGACGAATCACTCCTAACCGACAATATCATTAATAGTGTAACTGGTGCTCTTTCTCGCAGCTTGCCAGTTTGGCTGTCTGGTTTATCTATCGCCCTAGAGGAGTTTAATAATTTAGATGTTTTACCTAACGACATTTTTCTATGTGGTGGTTCCGCCTCACTTCTTCCGCTTGAAGAACTTCTCGCCACATCCGATTGGTATCAGTCGCTCGCTTTTTCAAAGCGCCCCACCATTCACATCTTGGACCCGCTTTCGCTCCCAGATTTTGTTTTTCCCGAATCGTCCGAAGACCCATCGGCCCTAGACGCATCCTGCGTTTCTACGCTAGGGCTTTTGCGTGTCGGCGTCGACACCATCCTTACTTCCCCAGAAAAAGAAAGCCTCAAAGAAAAAATTTCTCACCTACTTTCCCACTAACTACGGCTTAACTTCGCGAAACTCTCCAGGCTTAAGTTCGCCCAGGCTATACTTCCCAAAAGCCACGCGGTGCAGTTTTTTTACTTCGTAACCTAAGGCAGCAAAAGTTCTGCGAATCTGCCGATTCCTGCCTTCGCTCATAGTTACTTCAAAACCTTTGCGGTCGTTTGCTCTAAGCCTAGATAGCCCAAGCCTTGACCTGCCATCAGGCAATTCAATACCAAAGTCGGAAATCATCTGTTGATGCAGCGGCTCCAAATCGCGACTTAGTTCTACATTATAGACTTTAGTTTTAGTAAACTTAGGGTGCGTCATCTGATATGCGAAATCACCATCGTTGGTGAACAAAATTAGCCCCGACGAGTCTTTGTCTAATCTTCCCACGGTTTTAAGGCTGGCGTACTCTTTTGGCAACAACTCGTATATCGTTGGAGTATCGCCTTGTCGTTTTTTGGAACAAACATAGCCCACGGGTTTATGCATTAAGAGATATTTATAAACATTAGAAAAAGCAATTATCTCATCGCCAAGAGTAACAACTTGGTTCTTGTTAACCCTAGTACCAAGAGAAGCTACTGCACCATCCAGTTTAACTTTTTCGTCAACAATCAAATCGTCGGCTTCTCGACGAGAAATGCCAAGCCTTTCGGCCAAAAACTTATTGAGCCGAACCGACTGGTTGGATTGGTTGTCCATTTTGAGGAACTTGGGGTTGTACTTGTGGTTGAACAACAGGCGCAACTGGAGCGCTTGCTGGTTGAACTGGCTGGGAAGACTGAGGAACGATATTTTGTGGCGCAAAAGCCGGTTGCGCTACTGGTTGAGGAGCTACCATGGGCTGAGCAACGGGCGCAGTCGGAGCAACTGGAACAGACATTTGTGGAGCGGGCGCAACTTGCGGAGACGTTACTGGCTCTTGATTGGTAGCAGCCACCGTAGTTGCGGACGGTCCCGAAGCGGTAGAACTGCCACCGTCCAACACTTCGTGCACAGCGGCAATTACATCCTCAATGCCCACCTGTGACTTTACTAAATATTTATTAGCACCCAACCCCTCGCCACGTTTACGTTGGTCGTCAGAGCTAAGCGCCGTCATCATTATTACCTTTATATCGCGAGTTTCTGGAGTGCTTCGCAAAATATCAAGCATATCAAAACCCGAGATTTTTGGCATCATTACATCGGAAATTATTAAATCTGGTTTTTCTTTAACGGCCACAGCCAAAGCCTCTTCACCGTCGCCAGCAGGCACAACTTCATAGCCCTCCGCTGTTAAGCGAATAGAATAAATCTCGCGCAGGCTTTGATCGTCCTCTACTACCATTATTTTTGTCATTATTTATCCTCCATATTTATTCTATTGTATTATATTTTGACCGTTCTGTAAAACCGCGGGGTTAAAAGCTGGGTCCGAACTGGTAGTAGCAGGTTGATAAGGGGAAGAAGCTTGTAGGGTAGAAACCGCAGGTTGAGCGGATTGGATTTGCGGCGCAGGCGGAACTTGCGAAGCAAGAACTACGGGCTGAGCAGTTTGGGGTTGTGTGGCCGACATCGCGGGCTGGCCGACTACTGGGATTGTGGGAGCCACCTGCGATTGCTGCATCATCGGTTGAGGTGCGACGCCTTGTGCTGGCAAAACTTGCGCTTGTGGTGCCGACTGTATAACAGGCTGAGGTGCAGACATCTGTGCGACTGGCGTAACGGTTTGCGCAGCTACGCTATTATTCTGTGGTGCAGCAAAATTATTTTGCGTTATTTGCCCTGCATTATACGCCACATTTGCGTCTAGTGGGCGTTCAGCAAAGGCTTGCACAGTGCGCTGATTCTGAAAAGCAATCTGGCGTTTTTCGTATTCGTCGGCTGTTAGCCTTGGCAAGCTAACATAAAAAGTCGAGCCCTCGCCAAAAGCACTCTCCGCCCAAACCCTACCGTCCATTGATTCCGTGCGTTGTTTAACCAAATACAAACCCAAACCAGTGCCGCCAACGGTACGAGTTTGTGAATTATCGGCTCGATAAAACTTCTGAAAAATATGTTGCAAATCCTCGGCCGCAATGCCAATACCAGTGTCTGTTACGTTTATTAACGCACGGTCGCCATCGCCTTGTACGTTTATCCAAACTGCGCCACCTTCTGGCGTGTATTTTATGGCATTTTCTATCAAATTGGATAAAATTTCACCCAAAAAATCTGGGTCCGCAAAAGTATAAACTGTCTGCTCTATGGTTTTTTCGCGAGAGAACTTACCTTTTTTGTTATTGTCGGCTCCAAAACTATAATTTATGTTTTTTTCTCTAAACTTAGAGAGATATTCGTCGGAAAACTTTTTCACAAAACCCGACAGCTCTATTGGCATCAAATGTGCTCGCACGCGCCTGTCGTCCAACTTTGTAACGTCAAGTAAATCCTTAAATAAATTGCCAAGATGCTGGCTAGCGCTATGTGCCGATTCTAGGTATTGCCTGGCACGCGCGTCGATAGTAGCGGTCTGCGGATTGAGAGCAAGCCCTAAGTAGCCCTCAATAGAGGCAACTGGCGTGCGCATCTCGTGGCTTGCGGTGGAAATAAACTCGGTTTGCGCACCTTCTTCCTCCAGTTCCTTAGCGATGTTCCTAAAAGTAATAATTCGGTTACTGCGGGTATCCCCAGAGGGGGTCATAGTAATGGCTACAGGAGTTTTTTTCTCGTTAGCACCCGCAATTAAAACATAGTTGCGAGTCTCAAAAGCTTGGTTGGTAGTAATAGCATTTTTCAACAAATTATTAGAATCTTCAATTTTTTCGCCCTCAGTAGTTTCAAACTTCATCACTAAAAGAAAATCTAGCCCCACGGCATTATCGGCCTTATCGCAACCCGTGATTTCTACGGCGGCAGGATTCATAAACTGAATTACGCCGTTTGGGTCGACAATAATTACTCCGTCGCGTATCGTGTTGAGCGCAAGCTGGGCAAGCACACCAGCACTCGCCGCTACGGGAGCTGGCGTTGTTTTACCAGGTTTTTTCTTGCCACTAAACAAACTCATTAAGTTTATTTTACCACAAGCTTTTCGAAATGTGGTATATTTATTTTATATGAATAAAGAAACGATTTATATTGAGCCAAATGACGACATCACCGACATCCTTTCGCGCCTTAAATCATCCGACAAAAAAGTCATTGCTCTTGTGCCGCCCAAAAAATCTAGCGTACTGCTTAGCTCTGTCAACATCAAGCTTATTGCGCGCACTGCCAAGTCCGAGAAAAAAGCCGTAGTTTTGGTTACGGCGGACGACTCGCTTACTAAACTAGCCATGGCTGCCAATCTTCCTGTAGCCCCATCCTTAAAATCTCGTCCTATTCTCCCAGACGCCGCGAAATCAAACGAGCCAAACTCCAGCCCTAAGGCTCAACCTGCCGAAGCTCAAGAGCCTTCATTGGTTTCTTCGGCCAAGGCAAGCGCCGAAAGCTTCACCGACGAACCAGAGGCGTCAAAGCTAGTCGAAGAAATTGAAGAGGAAGAAGCCGATGCAAAGCATTCCGACAAGCCTGCTGGCAAAAGCGAAGACCCAGAAGATTCTAGCCTCTCTGAAGAAAGCGAGTCAAGCGACAAAAAAGCCAAAAAGAAAGAAAAAAAGCAAAAGTTAAAGTCAACCTCGGATAACCCAGTAGTTGCATTTATTGCTGACCATAAAATTTGGTTCATAATTGGGGCAGTTGTTTTAGTAGGCATAGGAGCTTTTCTGTTTTGGGCGCTAACCATTGCTCCGTTTGTATCCGTATCTATTTCCGTACGTACATCTTCAAGCAACTTTTCCGAAAACGTTACTTTTATGCTCGACCCATCCAAAGAAGACTCATCTACTGGCCAGTTTGCACTTCACGAAGAAAAGCTAGAAAAGGAACAAACCGTCAAGTTTACGGCCACTGGCAGAAAAGACCTTGGTGAACTAGCCTCTGGTAGCCTCAGTCTCACCGCATATCTGTTCGACGCTGGTAGCATTGTCATTCCCGCAGGCTCCGCCTTCACCAATAACGGCCTAAATTATTTTACGCTTAGCGAGATAACCCTCTCCTTGCCTGGCCGCACGATTGCCGACCTACGCAATAACTGTGCCAACTTTGGTGATGATTTCGACCTCGCAACTACAGGCTGTGCGGTCTCTGCAAAAGTTTCCATCAAAGCCGAAAAACCCGGCGAAGATTACAACATTTCCAGCGCCACTCGCTCCGACCAATGGTCCTCTAGCGTGCCTAATATCTACGCAAGTACCACCGAAGCCATTGCTGGCGGCACCTCCAAAATTGTCACCGTAGTCAATCAGTCAGACGTCGACCTAGCTCTCGAAAAGCTCACGGGCGACACTCAATCTTCTGGCAAAAGCGAACTTCTTGGTCGCCTATCAGATACCGTCTTGCCTATCGAAGCCAGCTACAAAGTTACAACCACCGACCCAAAAGTTACTCCAGCGGTGGGTGAAGAAGTGGCCGAGGGCGTTACTCCTACCGTAGAGTCCAAAACCACCTATACTCTTTTTACCGTCGATATGGTTAGAATCGAAGAGTTTATCAAGTCCAAAGCCAAGCTCGAAGACAACAAACGCATCTACTCTGTTGGCTCCCCGTTTATCGAATATTTCACCGAAAACGAATCTGGCATCTATAGCGCCAAGCTTAAAACCACCTACAAAACAGGCCCCAAAATCAGCGAGAGCGAGGTTCTGGAGCGCCTCCAAGGCGAAAAAATCGGTCGCATCGAGCCAGTGCTCAAAGATTCTTTCCCAGGCGTTGGTTCTGTCTCTATTGATAAATCCTATTTTTGGGTAAGCTCTGTCCCGTCCGACCCTAACAAAGTCAAAATCAATCTAACCGTTGAGGAATAAGCGTGAAACTTCTAGGGCTTGATGTCGGCGAAAAGCGCATTGGCGTTGCGCGCGCCGACAGTTCGGTTCGCATCGCCATCCCAATGGGCATAGTAGGCGTAGATGGCTCCGAGTTTAAAAATCTAATCAAAATCATTAAAATTCGAGATATCGACGTCGTAGTTATAGGTATGCCCAGAAATCTTCAAGGCAAAACCACCAAACAAAGCGATTTTATCAAAGCCTTTGCAGCCAAGCTTAATTCCGAAATAAAAAAGGCAAATCCCACTAGCCGCCCTGTGCGCCTACTTTTTCAGGACGAATCGTTAACTTCTGTTGAGGCTAAAAACAACCTCAAAAACAAAAAAGGTGGCATCAACAAAAAAGCTGGCGACATCGACGCCGAAGCCGCTACACTTATCTTGCAAGATTTTATCGAACATCTCGAAACTCGGTTAGCCCTTAAAAAAGCCCAGCAGGCTTCCCCAGAAGCGGACAAAACGTCTCTTGAGAACCCCAAAGAAGAATCGGAGACCGACTCGGTGCCTAGACCACAATTTCGGCCATATAACCAAAACAAAACTCTACGCAAATGGAAAATTATCCGCATCTTGGTTATTGCGTCTGTCCTTGTGGTTATTGGTGCACTCAGCATCTCCGCATGGTATTCTAGCGGTATTTCGGCTATGGCTACAAATCGGGATTGCCTCGAGACCCACATTGACGGCAGCGCTCCATGTCGCACCATAGAGGTCGATATACCCGAAGGCTCAACGCTGTCAGAAATTGCCACTAGGCTCAAAGAAGCTGGCCTCATTAAAAGTCCGCTGGCTTTCAAAGTTTTTGCCACTTTGTCTGGCAAATCAACAGACCTTAAAGCTGGCAAGTACCAACTATCTACTACCATGTCCGCCGAGGCTATTATTAACCAGCTCGCCGAGGGGACTGGTTCGGCGGTGGTATTTCGTTTTACGTCGCTCCCTGGCGAAACCCTAGCCGAAGTCAAAAGCCGTATTATTGCTCTTGGCTACAAAGACTCAGAAGTGGAGCAAGCTTTTAATAAGTCTTATAACCACCCAGTACTGGCCGACAAACCAGCCGAATCTTCTTTAGAGGGCTATCTCTTTGGTGAAACATACGAGTTTTATGCAACAGACAGCGTCGAGACCGTTATTGTGCGTATGCTCGACGAGCTTTATTCCGTTGTAGAAAAAAACAATTTGCGTGCCAAGTTTAATTCTATGGGTTTAACCCTACACGAAGGCATAATTTTAGCCAGTATCATTCAAAAGGAAGCGGGCAGTCTTAAAAAAGACGACCTCGCCAAAGTATCTCAAGTTTTTCATAGTCGAATAGCGCAGGGCATTCCTCTCGGTAGCGACGTTACGGCTTCGTATGCTGCCGACCAACTCGACCCTAACCGCCAAACCTATACAGATAATGCGTCAGTCGTAAGCATCGACTCTTGCTATAATACTCGCAGGTACGCAGGGCTTCCTTGTGGCGCCATTTCCAACCCAGGAGCCTTAGCTTTAATTGCTGCCGCCAATCCAGCCGACACTTCTTATCTTTATTTCTTGACAGGAGATGATGGTATGATGTATTATAGTTACACAGAGTCTGAGCATCTCCAAAATCGCGACCAACATTGCCAGTCGCTCTGTAACGTTTCTCTATGAAAGCTAAAAAATCTTCAAACAAGTCCATCAACCCATTTGCTAGGGGTGTTTGTTATGTCTTGATGGGTGCACTTATCGTCTGTACGGCTCATTTTGGTTCCAAAAACAAATTTACTAAAGAGTCTACCACCCCAATTATGCAGGCCATTTCCGAAAACAACTTTGCCGTGTCGGTCGACCAACTCTCCGAACTCTATATTGTAGCCGAGTTAGCCAACAATGTTTCATTAGCTTCCTCTAGTTACCTCAATATGGACTACATTTCTGCCGTTACTCAATATTCTATCAACCAAACTGCAGCCTCTGCCAAAATCGAAAAAGTTAGCATTGTCGACACGTCTTCGCTAGCCAAGGGCGTCATCGAATACGAAGTTGCCGCAGGCGAATCTATGGAGTCCATAGCGTCTGCCTTTGGGCTTTCAACCGACCAAATTCGCTGGTCCAATGGCAAAAAAACCACTGCCCTAGACGCAGGCGAAACGCTTTACTTACCAGCCGTTCCAGGTATAGTTTATACCATCAAAGAGGGCGAAACTGTCGCAAGTATAGCTAGCAAATACGGCTCATCCGAAGCGGCCATTGAGGAACAAAACAACTTGGCTGGACGCGCCGCCGTCCCAGGCCTTAGAATCGTCCTTCCTGGTGGTACTCTTCCAGAAACCGAGCGTCCAGAGTACGTCGCGCCAAAACCAGTTGTCACTACTTATTACCGCCCCGTTAACCTCACCTATACAGGCAACAACCCAATGCCGTGGGGTTGGTGCACATGGTATGCTTGGCAATGGCGCCACGACCACATGCCGTCGAACTACTGGCTTCCATCTGGTTTAGGTAACGCTCGCTATTGGGATAATCAACTTAGTGGCTCATTCCGAGTCGACCGCTCACCAGAATACGGCGCCGTCTTTGTTAGCGAAGGTGGCTACTATGGCCATGTCGGTATTGTCGAATCCGTCAATGGCGACGGCACAATCACCATTAGCGACATGAATGGTCTAGCTGGCTGGGGCCGTGTGGGCTGGCGTACAGTAGGCGCCTCCGAGTGGGGAAGCTGGACGTATGTTCATGAGCGCTACTAAAGCTTTATAAAACTAGCATTTTATGCTATAATATATATATGTTTGTAGATACGGCAAAAGTCAAGCTTCAGGCTGGTAAGGGCGGCGATGGTGCTGTTTCTTTTCGCCACGAAATATATATTCCAAAAGGTGGCCCAGATGGTGGCGACGGCGGAAAGGGTGGCTCAATTATTTTTCGTGCCGACAAGGACACAAACACTCTGCTAGATTTTCGCTATAATCAAGAGCTAAAAGCCGAAAACGGTCAAAATGGTTCTGGCACACGTAGCGCGGGCCGAGCTGGCAAAGATTTAGTCGTTGACGTACCAATTGGTACGGTTGTAAAACGAGATGGCCAAGTTATTGCCGATTTTACCAAAGACGGCCAGACTGCCATTATTGCGCACGGTGGCGACGGCGGCTTTGGCAACGCACATTTCAAGTCGTCTGTGCGTCAAACTCCCGTCATTGCCGAAGTTGGTGAGCCTGGCGAAGCATTCGAAGCCGCCCTGGAGCTAAAGCTCCTGGCCGATGTTGGGGTTATTGGTCTCCCCAATGCGGGCAAATCCACCTTTCTTTCCGTCGTATCAAACGCTCGCCCAGAAATTGCCGACTACCCGTTTACGACCATAACCCCTAACCTCGGCGTCGCCACCATTGACGGGCGCGATTTGTTAATTGCCGACATTCCTGGCCTAATTGAGGGCGCTTCCAGTGGCAAGGGTTTAGGCTTTGATTTTTTGCGACACGTTGAACGTACGGCTGTTTTACTCCATCTTATAGATGTTTATAGCGAAGACGCTGGTAAGGCCTATGCCATAATCCGTACCGAACTCCAAAAATACGCCAACCTTGGTTCTCGTCCAGAAATCGTGGCACTTACTAAGTGCGAAGGCCTCGATGCCGACATAATTTCCATGCAAAAATCCGCCATTTTAGCCCAAAACCCACAGGCCAAAGTTTTTGCCATTTCGTCCTCCGCCCATATGGGGCTAGAGGAGTTGCTGAGGGGCATAGTTAAAGAGCTAGAGCAAAACACTAGGAAAGCAAATGACACCCCAGTATCATCCAAAAACACTGGCCTATCCGAAGAACTGCCCGTAATCGCGCTGCCTCAATCCGCCATCAAAACTTCTTGGCAGGTGCAAAAACTCGAAACAGAAAATGGCACAAAGTTTGTTGTCACTGGTGAGAAAATCGAAAAATTTGCTCGCCGCACCGACCTAAACAACTATGCTTCAGTTAACCGCTTACGTGATATCCTCAAAAAACTCGGCATCCGAGCCGAGCTTACGAGCCAAGGGGCAACACCAGAGTCCATTATATCCATAGCCGACAAAGAGTTTACGCTCGTAGAAGAATGGTAAACCCCCGACAAAGCGGGGGTAAAAGCGTGTAGTTATTTTATTCGGGGGTCTCTGGCACAGTAAAGAGCATCTGGGAAAATTTTTGTTTCGAGACGTTGCGGCTCCTTTTTCTGGCAATCTCCAGCAGATGAATGATACATCCAGCCAAAATCGCCAGAATCAGCGTAACAGGGAACGAAAGGACAACGACGGCAACGGCTTGGAGGCTATTTATAGCTTCCATAAAACCACACTCCTTTATAGATGTACTAGCTAGATAAGCTTATCTTTCAATTATATCACGAAGCTTTCGAAAAGTCAACAACCTCATGCTTAAATTAGTAAGTCCGAAAAAGCCAAAAAACCTCTTGACATAAGCATAAAAGTTTACTAAAATAAACTTAAGCTGATACGCTTCACAGGGTTCCACTGAATTAGTTAGTGGAGTGTGGAGACTACATAAAACAAAAACAGCGGATTAAAACAAAACAATGTGCCCTAGGGTGGGCGCGCATCAGCGGGACTGGTTCTGCCAGTCCCTTTTTTTGTTGCCATCATATTGTTTATACTTATGGCTTGAAAATATTATGTTGGTTATGTATAATAATAACCATAAAAAGTGGAGTAGTGTTTTGAAAAAACGCGGAATAATTATTGTTTTGGTGCTGCTTCTGCTTCTAGGCGGAGCAGGCTTTGGCGTGTGGTATTTTTTCTTCCGTGAAACCGAGCCACCCCTCATCACTTTGCAAAACGGCAAGTTCTATCCAGATTTTTCCGTAGACCAAGATTCCTACATCATCTACACCTCCGAGTCCTCTCTTTCGTTCGCCTGTGAGCATGCTAGAGAAATGTCTGGCTGTACTTCGGTATCTATACCCTCTAATAAGTCCACTCATACCATCACTCTCGATGGGGTCGCCTATAATTTTGTCATCACTCGTCTTTCTGGTACCACCTCGCCAGTCAAAATCAAATCCGTCAAGGGTGTACCTACGGGCTGGACAAAGTCCGCCACGCTAGAGATAATCACCGAAAACTCCACGAACGTCCCAGACATAGAGTATTCTTTTGATGGTGGCAAAACGTGGCAGGCCAGTAAAAGCCGCACTATTACTCAAAACGGAGTTTATCGCGTTCAGGTGCGCGACTACTTTGGCTTTTTGTCTAACAGCGGTAGCATCAAAATTGAAACCGTCGATTCCGTCGCGCCAGTCGTGGAAATCTCGCGCGAAGATAAAAGCGAAACCGAAACCGTCCTCACCGCCACCGCCACCGACGAGGGGTCAGGCATAGACACATATCTTTGGAACAATGGTGCCACCACTCAGTCTATCAACGTAACTTCTGCTGGCAATTACACCGTTACGGTTAAGGACAAAGTCGGCAATATCGGCACCAAAACCATATCGGTCTCTTTTGGTCGTGGCGGCTCTACGCCTTCCTCATCAGATTCTGCATCGGGTTCATCTACTACCCAAAGTCAATCGACGGAAGAAACTCCCACACCCACCACTACTCCCACACCCACTCCAACTCCGACACCTACACCCACTCCGACTCCTACACCCACTCCCACTCCAACTCCGACCCCCACACCCGAACCTGTAGTCAGGCGCTTCGCCATCGCATTTAATGGCAACGGCGCATCTGGTGGCAACTCCACGGCATACTGTGAAACTACTGGCTATTCTTGCGACGTAACTGCACCCACCATTTCGCGTGCTGGTTACGAATTCCTAGGCTGGTCTGGTACCCCATCATCCCATAGCGCCGAAGTTGCTCCAGGCGAAAACATCACTTTGTTTAATAGCTCTGGCGTTCTCTATGCCATCACCAGAAAAAAGCTCACGGCCACCTTTACCATCCAAATTCCAGCTTCTGCCACCAAGGTTGGTGCCGATTATGACTGCCACGTCTACAACACCGAAACTTCCTGCCGCGCCGTCGCTCCCGAACTTCGAGCTAGAAACGGGTTTACGGCCGTTGGCTGGAACCGTGATGGCTCTGCCACCTCCGCCGAAGTGGTTTCTGGCGGCGAGTTCGACCTTGGTGCTAGCACCGCCTTTTACTCCATTGTTTCTCGCGAGTTAACCAGCAACTTTGTCGTAACGGATTCAGAACATCTATCATCAGAGTTTACTCCCGCCCCCACCGTAACTTGCGTAGCCTTTAACTCCTCCGAATCGTGTGGCATTAACTCCCCAGAGGTTTCCTATATTGACGAATACGAGTTTTTGGGTTGGAGTGTTCAAGAAGGTAGCAGAGAGCCAATCCATCAGCCAGACGCCAGCATTGAAATAACTGGTGGAGAGACATTTTACTCTGTGTCTCGAAAAACTGCTCCGCTCACAGCCAATTTTGAGTTAACCGACTCGGAGCATTTGCAAAAATCTGGCGGCGTTACCGAGTGCTATTTATACAACGCCGAAACCACTTGCCAGCTTACTTCTCCCGCTCTATCTGCCTCAAGTGGGTACAATGCCGTGGGCTGGACTAGCAGTCGTGATTCTCATGAAATAGCCGTAGCCCCTGGTGAACCGTTTAATGTTTCTGTTCAAGAATCAAATAAAACCTATTACGCTCATGCGCTAAGCGAAGACCACCACGTTGCTACCTTCGTTGCTATCGACCCACAAGCTGGCGTTATCGCCGCTGCCAGCACCACCTGCCAAGCAGAACAAAACGGCACTTGCGCCATCTCCGTCCCAGAGTTTACGCCAAACCCAGGCTACGAGTTTGTGGGCTGGACCACCGAGCGAAGCTCCATAGAGCCAGATTCAGCAGTTGTTTCGCCACTTATTCTATCTAGCTCGGTTACATACTTTGCCATTACTCGCAAAACCACCCCACTTAACTTTGTCTTTAATGTTCAGGATTCCTTAGCAGTACAAGAAACTTCCACCACATTGTCTTGTTACCTCTACAACGGAGAAACCACTTGCCGCGACCAGCTCACAGCCCCTGTCCTCACTGCAAAGTCTGGCTACGAAGCCTTGGGCTGGGCCACCTCAAGCTCTGCTACCACTAAAACCCTTTCTTTTGGCGACCAACTAACCCTAAACTCAAGCCAAGTCTATTATTCCGTCACCAAACAATCGGCTCCGTTCTCTGCTGACTTTACGCTTTTAAACGCCACTTACTCCAAACTAGACAACTCCTCCGAAACTTCTATCACTCGCACTTGTGAACTATACAATGGTGCCACTTCCTGCCAAGTTACTCCGCCTGTCCTTACGGCTTCGGGCGGCTATACTGCTCTCGGTTGGGACGAAGACCGCACCACTACGGAGCCAGCTATCCCAATATCTGCTACTAGTATCACCCTGCAAAAACCAAACACGATATTTTATGGCATTATTTATCAAGTTTTCTCGATAATTGTCAATAACCAAAATGCCGATGCTGCCATTATGTCTAATGTCGAAACTCCATCTTGCGAGGTTGCTGGCGGCTCAGAAACTTGCACCGCTACTTTACCTACACTTACAGCCAAGAGTGGTTATACCGTCATAGGTTGGAGCAAAGATCCCAATTCGCACACCGCGGATAGTGGGCTTGCTTGTGGCAGCTCTCCTTGCTCTGGTTTAACAGTGTCGGTGTCCGAGCCTACCACCTACTACGTAATTTCCAAACGCTCGGTTACGGCCACCTTTTCGCTCTTGGATTCTACTCATTTCACAGTGGCTAGCTCAGCTATAAGTTGCGACATCTTCAACCTAGAAACTGGTTGTAACATTGTCTTTCCAACCATCCGTGCAAACACTAACTCCTATGTAGCTCTTGGGTGGGCCAGTATTAGTGACTCAATTTCTCCAAGCTATCTTCAGGATGCCGTGCTTAGCCTCAGCTCAAACGCAACTTATTATTCCGTCACTAAAAAGGCCGAAGATTTGGTAGCGAATTTTGTAAATCAGCACCCAAGCTATGCACAGGCCAGTGCCACCAATGCCACCTGTACACTTTACAATGCCAGAACTTCTTGCTCAGCCGTAGCCCCTACTCTAACCCCATTGCAAGGTTACAGCGTTGTTGGTTGGAATCGCGACCAGTCCGCCACTACTGCCGAGGTAGCCTCTGGGGGTAGTTTCTCCATTTCTTTAGAAAACACTGGCGAAACTTATTATTCCGTCGTGGGTAGCACTCACACCGTAACCGTCAGGTTCCTCACCAATACTGCCGATGCAATTAGCTACAACGGCACGCTCGGTTCGCAACAAGTTTACACAACTACTTGTGTAGCCGTTAATGACGGCGAATGCACTATCACCGATTTTCCGCGCGTTTACAAAACTGGCAGTTTCATCGTTGGTGCAGGTAGCGCTGGGCTTAACAACGAAATCGACAATATCTATACTGGCAGGATTAGTCTAAGCGGAGACAACTATCTATATGCCGTGACTATTGCTGGCGAAGAAGGCAAAGATTTCCCCATGTTTCGGTATAGAGACACCGACGGCACCATCCACACAATATATCTCGATGATTTTACAGGCTACAGCACGCTAACTAGCTGGAATGAAAAGAGAATCACTCTAAACACCCCAGTGCCTGGAGATTATTATCCGCTAGAGTTTGAGCCTGACATAAACACGTCGCTCGTAAACACCTATAAAAGCTATATGGAGGCTTTGTTTAACCATGTCGGCGCCCTCAAATATGCATATGGTAAAACTCGCATTCTCACCGAAGATAGTTACGATAGTTTGGACGGGCACGAGGATAGCGCAGGCATAACCTTGATGATGCTAGGCCAATACGGTCTTGGCCAGTATGCGCCAGTAGACATAACCATGAGTGGATGCAAAAACGCTAGCAATTGCTCAGTCACCAACATCAAAGAAGTTAAACACCCCATGGTTCATGAGCAAGGCCACGCACTTGATGCCCTGTACGAGGAAAAAACTGGCTCCTCTATTCGAGGTTGCGACAACATTGTTAATATTTACGAGCGAGCGAGAAACCAATTTATTTCTAGCTTTAGCGATTATTTAGCGGAACGCGGTATAGAGTTTGTATCTTCGGAAGCGGAAGAAGATAGTACAGGGCAAATAATCGCAAGAGCCGTAGATGATGGATTTACGCGCGACCAAGTAGATGACATAGTCAACGGTTTTCTGCTTAACGGCGAAGGAAAGTTTATCCTTAGTTATTATGCCTTTGGCAGTCCAGCAATTTCTTATCATGATACATCGTCCACCACATATGATTTTGCCTTTAATTTTCACTCAGACGCTGCTGAGTTTTGGGCCGAAGCTTTCACTCGCTATTACTATGACAAATTCCACAACCAAGATAGTAGCATTGAAATTCGAGACATACTCTATCCCTCTACATCCGAACTAACCCAAGCCATCGAAGCATACTTAACAAACATCGAAAACAATTTTCCAGCGAAAGGATGCCTAAATGCAAACTAATTCATACGCTAAGCTACCAGATTTGAAGCCCGAGGTTTCGGAAGTCGCCCCCAAAAGAAAGTCTCGTAGACTCTCCGAAATTATAGCCTTCATCAAGAAACATCGCCCAGTGTTTACTTCCATAGCCGCAGTTATTTTGGTTGTAATTATATTGTTTGTCACTGGCGTACTTGGTTCAAAAGCCCCCGAGCCACCCCAGCCCCACCTTCTGTATGTCGAACTAGACGGAAATAATGCCACTATTCGCTACGAGGTTGCTTCCGACTACGTAATTTTCTGCATAAGTGAAGAAGAAAATCTAGCCAGTTGCAAATGGCAAAACTCCGAATACTTCGAATTACCAAACGAAGGCACTTATTTTGCTACCGTTAAAGAATACAAAACTGGGTTGCTTAGCGATACCGTGAAATTTGATTATCAAAAACTCAACCCATTTGTTAAAATGTAACCAGCTATGAACTTTCAGCTTGTTTCTAAGTATCAGCCTACTGGCGACCAACCCAATGCAATAGCTGCCCTAACCAAAGGCTTAAAAGAGGGCATTAAGGAGCAATGTCTTTTGGGCGTAACTGGCTCTGGCAAAACTTTTACCATGGCAAATATCATTGCAAACTACCAAAAGCCTACGCTTATTTTGGCGCATAACAAAACTCTCGCCGCTCAGCTATATTCGGAGTTTCGCGAGTTCTTCCCTAAAAACGAAGTCCACTATTTTGTAAGTTATTTTGATTATTATCAACCAGAAGCCTACATTGCTTCAACCGACACCTACATCGAAAAAGATTCTGCTATCAACGAAGAAATCGACCGCCTAAGACACGGCGCCACCGAAGCCTTATTGACCAGAAACGACGTCATAATCGTGGCTTCAGTCTCCTGCATCTACGGCATAGGGTCGCCAGCAAACTATCAAGAAATGTCCTTTCCTCTTTGGCGCGAAAACGGCGTTTGGACTTCTGCTGGTTCCGTCGTTACCGACCAAATTGGTTTTATTCGTCAACTCATTGCCATGCAATACCATCGTAACGACTTGGCTTTCGAGCGCGGCAATTTTCGCGTAATGGGTGATACTATCGACTTATTCCCAGCCTCTGGCGAGTTGGCCTATCGTTTTGAATTTGGCTTTGACAGTCTAGAATCGGTCAAAATCATTGACCCCTTAACGAGTGATGTTCGTGAAAAACCCGACCATGTGCATATTTTCCCCAATACTCACTACGCCACACCACGCGAAGACCTCGAGCGAGCCCTAGTTACGATTGAGAAAGAATATAAAGAGCGCCTAGCTTTTTTTGAAAAACACGAAAAATATCTAGAGGCTCAACGCTTGTCTCAGCGCATCAAGTACGACCTCGAGATGCTCAAGAATACAGGTTTCGTAAAAGGCATAGAAAACTATTCCAGACATCTAGAAGGGCGTCGTGCCGGCGAACCACCCTCCACCTTGCTTGATTTTTTCCCAAAAGATTTTCTACTCTTGGTCGACGAATCCCACATGACCTTACCTCAAGTCCGTGGCATGTATAATGGTGACCACTCTCGCAAGCAAAATCTCGTAGACTACGGCTTTCGTTTGCCTAGTGCTCTCGACAACCGCCCGCTCACTTTCCCCGAGTTTTACCGCCACATTTCGCACGCCGTTTATGTTTCTGCTACTCCAGGCGACTATGAACTGTCAAATTGTCCCAAGCCTGCCGAACAAGTCATCCGTCCTACGGGGCTTCTCGACCCAGAAATCGAAGTTCGCTCTAGCGAGAGCCAAATCGATAACCTCATGGAAGAAATCGACCGTCGCATTGCCAAGAATCAGCGCACTCTCGTGACTACCCTCACCAAGCGTATGGCCGAAGACCTCACCGACCATCTCAAAGAGCGTGGCGTTAAAACCGCCTACATCCACTCCGACATTGATACGCTTGAGCGCAGCGATATTTTGCGCGACCTTAGAGCGGGAGTGTATGATGTTTTGGTTGGCATTAACCTTTTACGTGAGGGACTAGATTTGCCCGAAGTGTCTTTGGTGGCTATTCTAGACGCCGACAAAGAGGGCTTTTTGCGCTCGGAGTCTGCGCTTATTCAGACTATTGGGCGCGCTGCTCGTCATGTAGAGGGCAAAGTAATTATGTATGCCGACTACATTACCGAAAGCATGGAAAAGGCCATCAGCGAAACCGCTCGCCGCCGCGACCTTCAGAAAGCCTACAATCAAAAACATCATATTACTCCCAAATCTGTTGCCAAAGAAATAACCGCTGGCCTGCGCGCCATTATCCCCGAAAAGGCCACCGAAAATAAACTTGACATCAAAAAAATACCAAAAGAAGAGCTACCGTCGCTTGTCAAAGAACTTACTTCCCAAATGCAACTTGCCGCCGCCAACCTAGAGTTCGAACGCGCCGCACTTTTGCGCGACCAAATCGCCGAAATTGAACAAATTGCAAAATAATTATTCCGAGCGCTTGCCAAACATTTTTGCTTGTGCTAAACTTAAAACAAATGAGTGAGGAAAAGTTAAAAAAAATCGAAGCTGAAGCTGCGGCTCAGCCTAATCCTTCGTCTATTATGTCTGCGCCACGCGTCAAAAAGTCCCCTACTCAACTAATTGCTATTGTCGCTGCCATTGTTCTCTTAGCTCTCAATATCATCCAGCTGGCAATTTATTTCAACCTTTCTGCCTCAGTGTCGCAATATCAGCGCGACGTCGAAAAGCGAGACGCTCAAATTACCGAGCTTAAAGAAAAAATCAATTCACTCGAAGGTTTCAAATAGTCTTAAAAGTGCTATAATTTCCTTAATGGAAATTACAACAAATACAATCGAACACCTTGCGTCTTTGTCGAATTTTTTTCTCACCGACGAAGAACGTAGTGCCTTAAAAGCCGATCTTACCAACATTTTTGCTTACATCAAAAAGCTAGACGAGCTAGACACTTCAAATGTCGAGCCAACCTACCAAGTTTTTGAGATGCAAAACGTTTGGCGAAGCGACGAAATAACTCCGCAAGATGCCGACCGCGAAGCTTTGCTGGCGCTATCTAAGGCCACCGAGTCCAACCAAATTAAAGTCCCAAAGGTGCTCTAACATGAAAACCGCCACGTCAAAAATCTCCGCCGTTTCCCTAGTTGAAAATGCTTTCAAACGCATTGAAGAAACCAAGTCTTACCACATTTTTACCTATCTAGACCAAGAGCGCGCCCTAAAAACCGCCCAAAAAATTGACCAACAGCTTCAAGCAGGGAAGCCTGTCGGACGGCTCGCAGGTGTACCGTTTGCTCTTAAAGCTAACTTCTTGTCCAAAGGTCGTCCAGCGGACGCATCCGCCAAGATTCTCACCGAGTTTATCTCCCCCATAGATGCCACTGCCGTCGCCAAGCTAGAAGCCGAAGGCGCAATTTGCGTAGGTTGTGTTAATTTGGATGCTTTTGCTCATGGCTCGTCCACCGAGAACTCTTATTATGGCCCCACTAAAAACGCTTTCGATTCCACCAGGGTCGCTGGAGGTTCCTCGGGGGGTTCGGCCGTAAGCGTGGCGCTGGATTGTGTGCAGTTTGCTACGGGCACCGACACTGGTGGCTCTATTCGTCAGCCTGCCGCATTTAATAATGTATTCGGCATTAAGCCTACGTATGGCACCATTTCTCGCTACGGCGTGGTAGCCATGGCGTCCTCTACGGACGTTGTTGGCTTTTTTGCTAAATCGGCTGCCGACCTCGACCTGCTTATGTCCGTTACGTCTGGGCAAGACCCCAAAGACCAAACCACCCTGCCAGATTTTTACGGCATTAGCAATCAAAAGTTCACCCGCAAAAAACTTGGCTATATTAAAGAATTCATGGAATCGTCTGCCCTTCATCCAGAAATCAAATCTGCGCTTAAAACCACCCTCGAGAAAGCTAAGCAAAGTGGCTACAAAACAGTAGAGCTATCTCTGCCTACTTTAGAGTATGCCTTGGCCGTTTACTACATCATTCAGCCAGCTGAAGTAGCCTCAAATCTCTCGAGGTACGATGGCGTTCGCTATGGTTTTCGTTCGGAAGTTTCATCCGCGCTCAATTCACTGTATTCTAATACCAGAAACGAGGGTTTTATGCGCGAAAATAAGCGTCGTATCATGATTGGCAACTTCGTTTTGTCATCTGGTTTTTACGATGCTTATTTCCTCAAGGCCGCCAAGGCTCGCACACTCATAATTAACGAATTTGCCCGTGCATTCAGCCAAGTTGACGCCATTTTATCGCCCGTGGCACCAAACCCTGCGTTTCGGCTTGGCGAAAAATGCGACGACCCAGTGGCTATGTATCTAGAAGATGTTATGTCTGTTCCCGTCAATCTTGCCGGCCTTCCTGCCGTAGCCTTTCCAGCTGGCTTCACTAAGAGCAAAGAGTACACCACCCCGCTACCTATTGGGTTGCAACTAATTGGCCCTCGCAAAAGCGACAAATCACTGCTTAACCTTGTGGAGGAACTTGCCTAATGGACGCCTCAACTATTACGCTCTTTGGCTCGATTGCTGTCGTCGGTATTCTCATCTTTGTCGCCATTTTACTCACCTCGCACCGCCAATATTCATTTAATAAACTCGAATACCAATCGGACTTCCTAGCCATCGAAAACTCACTCGTAAGAGAAAACCCATTATCCTACAATATGGCCGTAGTCGAAGCCGACAAACTGCTCGACAAAGCCATGTGCGAAATGGGCATTCCTGGCCGAACCATGGGGGAGCGGCTCAAAAAATGTGGCAAAGAAAAGTTCTCTCGCCTCAATTCGGTTTGGTCGGCACACAAATTGCGTAATTCCATCGCTCACGAGCCACGCTTTCGCGTAGAATATGCCGAAGCTCGTCGCGCCCTAGCCAGTTTCAAGCAAGCCTTAAAAGATTTAGGAGCTATTTAATGTCCGATTCAAAATATCTAATTACTATCGGTATCGAATGTCATGTGCAACTTTGTACCAAAACTAAACTTTTTTCGGAGGTAGATAACGATGCGCGTGGCAAAGAACCCAACTCTTGTGTGTCGCCCGTCGATTTCGCACTGCCAGGCATGTTGCCACGGCTAAACGGCGAAGCGGTGCGGTTGGCCGTCTTGGCTGGCGCCGCCATGCATTCCCATATTAACAACTATTCTCGCTTCGACCGCAAACACTATTTCTATCCAGATTCGCCCAAGGGCTATCAAATCACTCAGTTCTACCAGCCAATAATTGGAGCAGGCTACATAGAACTTCCTAGTGGCAAAAAAATCCGCATTGAACACGCTCACTTAGAGGGCGATGCTGGCAAGCTATCCCACTTTGACACATATTCTCTGGTAGACCTTAACCGTGTAGACACCCCACTTATCGAAATTGTTTCTATGCCAGACATTGCTTCGGCCACCGAGGCTCGTGATTATTGTAAAGAACTCTGGCGCACCATGGTCTATGCTGGCGTTACCAATGGCGACCTCTACAATGGCAACATGCGCTTTGACGTTAATATTTCTTTGCGCAAACACTCATCCGACCCACTTGGCACCCGCGCCGAAATTAAAAATCTCAACTCCTTCCGTTCGGTCGAACGTGCCGTAGAATACGAATACTCCCGCCAGAGCAAACTTCTCGACAAGGGCGAAAAGGTCATTCAAGAAACCCGCGGCTGGTCCGACGCAACTGGCAAAACTACTTCGCAGCGCTCCAAGGAAGAGGCCCAAGACTATCGTTATATGCCAGAGCCAGACCTCCCCCCACTTAACCTTTCCAAAGAATACATTTCTCAAGAAATCGCTAAGCTTCCCAAACTCCCAGAAGATTATCGCGCTCGCTTCCGCGGCACCGTAAGTAGCGACCTCGTAGAAATATTGCTAGATTACCCCATCTTGGCACGCAAACTTGCCGAAGTTGCCGACGCTTCAAACGCCGACGCCGTCAAAAAAGTCGCCAACTTGTTTTCCTCCGTCTTGCTTGCCGAAGAAAATCAAAGCCTGCTAAACGACGCCTTCCCCAGTGCTGCCAAACTCATTGAGCTTTGCGAAATGAGCAAAAACGGCGAGCTTTCATCTACTGCCACCAAAGAAGTTTTCTTAAAGTTTTTTGAAACAAAACACGCTCAAAAAAGCGCTCGCGAACTCGCCAAAGAGTTGAACTTGCTCCAAGAAAACAATCTTGACACTCTTGAATCCGTGATAGATTTAGTACTTTCTCGGCCCGAAACTCAAAAAGCCCAAGCCGAATATAAAGCTGGTTCAGAAAAAGTCCTAGGCTTTTTGGTTGGGCAAGTTATGAAAGAATCTCACGGTAAGGCCAACCCATCAGCCGTACAAGAAATCTTGAAGAAAAAGTTAAAGTAGGCTAAAATATTTAACGTAAGGAGTATTATGGCTAAAAAATCTAAAATATTTTCGAGCGTTTTGTTGGGCGTAGCAACCTTTATGACGCTTAGTTTTGCATCGGCACACAAACCAGTTTTCGCCTGCGGTTCGGACGAAAACGGCGAAATGCTTACTAACTGCAAAGAGGCGCTAATTACGCCTGTGTCAGAAAGCTCTTTTATCTATGCCGAAAGCGGTTCCGAAGTAACTTCCGAAAAATCCATTCCGCATTCTTATTTTTTGGCAGGGAACCAAATCGCTTCAAACGACATCGTCAAAGGCTTGGCTGCTTACGCTGGCAACTTAGTTAACTTTTCTGGCTATGCCGAGTATGCCGCACTCGCAGGCAACTCCATAACCGTCTCTGGCAAAGTCTTAAACGATTTGTTCGTAGCGGGCAATGCCGTAGAGCTGGGCGAAGACGCCAGCATTGGCCGCGACGTATTTGGCGCAGCTAGCACTATTCTTATTAAGTCCAATCTTCACGGTAACGTTTTCATTGGTGGCGACCGCCTTGTTCTAGAAAATGTTACCATAGATGGCGACTTGTCCGCGGAGTTCTCAGAAATTGTCATCAAAGGCCGTTCGTCCATCAGTGGCACCTTTCGCTACAACGAAGATGCGCGCATTACTGGCCTAAGCGACTTGTCCTCTGGTGCAACCGAAACTTACAGCAGTCTTTCTGGCAATGTTAGCTTTATCTCCTCACTCGAAAATCGTCTTTTGTTCTTACTTGGACGTTTGCTCGTAACAATCATTCTTGTAGCGCTCGCTCCAAAGTTTGTTAAAAAACTTCTTTCTCGTTTTTCTGCCAAAGATTCATGGAAAGATTTAGCCATTGGTCTTGGCCTTCTTTTAGGCGTGCCCCTAGCGGTTCTCTTTGCCGCTATCACCGTTATTGGCCTGCCACTTGCCTTGGTTGGGCTTGGCTTCTATGTCTTTATCATTTATCTCTCCCATTCCGTTACGGGCGGCCTAGTTGGTGAGCTAATTGCCACCAAACTTCTCTCAAAGCCCAAGTTAAACTCCATGCTCAAGTTCGTTATGGGCACCTGTCTAGTAATCTTGCTTGGGCTCATTCCGTATGTCGGCGGGCTAATTACTGCCGTTTCGCTGTGCTTTGGCTTTGGCTACTTTATGCGCACTATTTTTGCCAAAGAGAAATAAATGCACCCTTCCTGGAAAGCTTTCCTGCAAAGCGAGTTCAAAAAACCATATTTTAGAGAGCTTTCCCAGTTTTTAGAAACAGAATATCGCACTAAAACCATTTTTCCAGCAAAGTCCCAAGTGTTTCAGGCTTTTTCAACCGACCTAAATCAAATAAAAGTGGTTATTCTTGGTCAAGACCCTTACCATACGCCTGGCATGGCGATGGGTTTAGCCTTTTCTGTGCCCAGCACCAGCACCATTCCTCCCTCGCTGGTTAACATCTATAAAGAAATCGATTCAGACCTAGGCAAACTTCGCGAAGAACTGCTGGCTATGAACCCAAACTTAAAGTTAGACCCCAGCGATTTTCGCCACCACAATTCCTCTGGCGACCTTTCGTCATGGGCTAAGCAGGGAGTATTGCTCCTTAACAATGTTCTCACCGTCGAAGCTCACCACGCAGGCTCGCATCGCACAAAAGGCTGGGAAACGTTTACCGCTAGCGTCATTCGCTACCTAAGTGAGATACGCCCACATCTAGTTTTCATTCTGTGGGGTCGTGATGCTCGTTCCAAGATTTCTCTCATCGACACCAAAAAACATCACGTCATCGAGTCTGCCCATCCCTCACCACTCTCGGCTTTTCAAGGTTTCTTTGGTTCGCGCCCATTTTCTCGCACTAATGCCTACCTCGCCGCCGACGGCGAAGCCAAAATCGTCTGGTAACCCCCCACAAAAGCGCCAAATCCCCCAAGTTTTGCCAAGGCTACCTCACACCCACTTTAGCAGTCGCTTTCGCTCCTCGCTACCAGGATTGTACTGCGCCAAAATATCTTCTATATAAGTTTTTCCGTTGGTTAAATTAAGGGTTTCCACCTGCGGGCATGCCGAAAGTAAGCGCACTACGGCCTCGTCTGTGTCGATGTTGGTCATCGAGCGTGTTTTGTCGGTGGTGTGTGAATGTACTCTAAGCTCTTTATAAACAAATCGCTTTATGCCAGCCTGCAAACAGTATTTTAGGCAATTTTCGCAGGTGGCAATAGTATTGTAGATAGTACACCCTGTTAAATCGCGCCCCGCAAACAGCACAGCGTTCATCTCTGAGTGAATCGAAAAATAATATTTCATTGGGCGTTCCGTAAGTGTCATTTTTGATTCGTCCGCCCCTTGAATCGTGCCGTTATATCCAAACGACACTGGCCGTTTGCGTTCGTCCACAATTACGCAACCGTTTTTGCTGGATGGGTCCTTGGAGCGCTTGGCGACTTCCTCTGCAATTCCCATAAAATACTCGTCCCACCCCTGTTTTTTGGTCCTTTTGAGCGCGGGTGAAACTTCCGAAACTCCTGCCACCAAATTGTTTTCAAAATGTCGGTCAAAACCGCGGTAGCTACTATCTTCTTTCATATTTTTCCTCTCTTTAAGCCGATTATATCATATCTTTCTGCTCTTGCTTGACCCATTCCGCTCCCTTGCGCTATTCTAAACAAAAATTACAGGAGGCGCATGCAACTTCATCGTTATTCTATCCGTCATTTCAATATTCGTCCGCTTGCCGCGGCGCTAATCTTTGCGTTCTCAAATGTTATTAGTAGTCCTGTTTTTTCTAGTGCCGACCCCAACATGAACTGCACCGACATCAAAGTTGTCTTTGCACGTGGTTCTGGCTCACAGCTTGGCGCCACCAACTTCCAAACTTTGAAGCAGGCATTTGTCGACACTTTCGCTGGCTCGGGCAAGACCATCAGCTTTTATGAGCTAGGCTCCTCATCCTATGGTGGCTATTCTTATCCCTCGCCTGGCATTGGTATCCGCACATGGGAGCGTTTCGAAACCTCTCTTGGCGCCCTCTTTTCTGGCGGTGAAGCCTATGCCTATGGCGAATCGGTCGAAGAAGGTTCCTCAGAGGCCGCCATTTATATCTACAATTACCACCTTGCCTGCAATACGAACGGCCGAAAGTCCGACATTATCCTTACTGGCTATTCTCAGGGCGCGCAAACCATTTCTCGTACCTTGCAAAAAATCGACTCAAACTGGATTTTTCATGCGCTTACCTTTGGCGACCCCAAGCTCTACCTGCCAGAAGGTAAAAAGCAGGCCCCATTCTTTATCGCTCCTGCCTGCCGTGGGGAACAATTCTCAAGCTACCGTGCGTATGTTCCAGATTGCAACACCTACCAAGGTATTCTCGGCGGTTATAAGCCCTATTCGCCATCTATGGGCTATGGCGGAATGGCTGTAAATTATACTGGCAAACTTTCCGCCTATTGCAACTACCACGACGTCATCTGCTCTGCCTACATCGACCCCACAAACCTTGGTGGCCCACACGCCACCTATAAAGAACAAGGGACCTACACTCGCGCGGCTCAGGACATCTACAACCTGTACTATCCCAACACATATGTGCGCGTTCCGCAAGACGTTGCTATTGTGGTGGATACAAGCGTCGACCCAGGCTTGCTAAAAATTATCAAAGACAGGGCCGTCAGACTCATCAATCGCATCTACTACCACGAGGGCGGCAAAATCAGCTTGTCTTACATCGACCCAGACGAGGGCTTAGTGACCTTGTGTGGTCTTGGGCAGTGCGACTACGACGAGCTTCGTAGTGCGGTCTACTCCATAGAGCCGTTCACAAACACTCGCACGGCCGACGTTATGCGCTACGCCTACGAGCTAATGTCTCGCACCGAGTGGGAAGAAAACGCCAACAAAGCCTTTGTGTTATTCAGTACTAACAGCGCCGTCTCAAACACCTTTAACCCACGCTACACCAAAGAGGAGCTAATTGAACTTAGTCGCACGCTCGACCCAGTTAATATTTATGGCTTCGGCAATTCTGACTCTAAAGCCAGCCTAACTTATCTCGCAGAGGCCACAGGTGGTGTTTTCCAAGATATAAACGAAGACGATTCCAGTGAATTGCTAGCCGAAGCTATCTTAGCTCACATTCCTACGCCAACCACCGAGTCGACGATACCTCTAAAAGAAGCCACCATTTCAAACTTAGGTGCCACCATTTTGTCAGACAATTCCGTTAGCCTCTCGTTTTATACTGACGCTCAAATGTCCATAGTTACTATCAATGATTTTATCGCGGGCTATACCACCAGCCAAACCATCCAAATTACCGACCTCGACCTAGCCAAGCCCACTGTCGTTTGCTTATCTCCAATCTCAACCGACAATCTTCGTTCCGAACCTGCCTGCATAGAGCTAACTGGTCTTGGCGCAGAAACCCAAACCGACATTCCAACCACCCCAGTCACCATTCCCAAGGCCCCAAACACTGGTGTACTCTAATTGTAGTTTTGTCCGCATAGGTATATAATATATATAATATGTCGGACGATATAAAAGAGGCCCGCTCGCGCGAAGAAACCTTTGTTTCTCATGTGTCTGGAAAAACCAAAACTCCAAAACTGTCTCAAAAATCCAAGAAATCTTTCATTAGGCGTTGTCTCCCTCTGTTTAGCTTTTTTGCTTTGCTAGCTATTGGTGTTAGTTTCATTTTTTCCTCACAATCACTCATGCCGTTTGCGCTAGTTAATCGCTTTATAGAAGAGTTCAATACCATTGGCATCTCCTCCACGCTTCGCTCCGACAACTTGCTTGATATCCAGCTTTCTTCGCCAAACACCAGTTTGGCTTTGTCTAGCGCCCAAAAAACCGCCTTCAAGGACACAGGCATTACCCCCGTCGAGCTTTCGCTCGGCTCACCCACCACAGCCTTAGTTTTTGAAGAAAGTCGGGGCAAAACTTCGGTGGTTGTAGCCAAATCCGTCAAAGAATCCGCATCAAGTTCGTCCATTTTGGCCGCCACTGGCGCAAACACTTCGGTCTACTCCACCTCCGAGGCCCTAAACCTAGCTTCTTTCAAAGAAAAATATGCTTCTGCCTCCAAAACTTGGCGTGGCGGCAACTCGGGCTGGTACGATTCCATCGCCGACCTCACCGAGGCGCGCCTTGCCATCTCGCGCTCCCGTTACGCCAACTGGGCGTCGGTGGTTCTAAACTCTGGCACCAAGGAAGCCTGGAAAAATCTAGCCAAGGTTTCTCGCTCCGCAAGCGATGCTGGCATCGCCGACCACGGCACCTATGTCGACACCGACGACAGTGGCGCCCAGTCCACCACCTCAACTTCAGGCACAGTAGACTCCACCTCGCTCACCAGCCAAACCACGCTCGATGGCGTGCGCTCAGCGCTCAACTCCAAAATTACCAATGTTGCCAAACTTGTCGCCACGGCTGGATGCGCTGGCGTCGAGATTCTCTCGGCCATCCACACCGTCATGTCCGCACAGCAGTCCATTCAATACCTAAATCTCGCCACTGGCTTTTTTGAGTCGGTCCAACGTGTTCAGGCTGGCGTTTCCGACGGCACACCCATGAACGAATACAACGAACGCCTCACTGCTGTCGACCCAGAAACTGGCAAAACCGCCCTCGAATCTGCAGGCATTATTCAGCTTTTTTCTGGCACCCCCATAAGCGCCGATGACGCTTCCGTAAAGTCCACCAATTTTGAAAATCTCATGTCCTCGCTTGGCTCACTTACGGGCGACCTCAACTTCACTGCCCAAGCTTTCGAGAAATGTTCCTACATTCGTATGGGCGTGGCGGCGGCCAATTTTGCCACCACCATCCTCAACTTTATTCCAGTACTCGGCCAAGCCACGCAGGCCATTCACATCGTAGCCAAGGTAGTTGGCAGGCTAGCGCTTGGGGTTGCCGTTGGCGCTATCGTCTCCTTTATTGTGCCAAAAATTGTCGAAAGTGTCGCCAAAAACATCATCTCCGATGTCGCTACTGAATGGACTGGCATGGATCTTGGCAACGCTCTTACGTCTGGCGCCAACAAATATCTAGGCGGCAATTTCCAGACCGGTGGTGGTTCGCCCTCGTCCGAAGCTTTGCTCCAGGCCTACCGTCAAGCTCAGGCCGAAGTCATAGCCGAGAACGCAAGGCTAACTCGCGCCACTCTCAGCCCGTTCGACCTTTCCTCGCGCTATACTTTCCTTGGCTCGATTGTCTACGCTCTCATGCCAATAGCCACTTCCACCTCTATTGGTGGTTTAGCCCAAAACTCCAGTAGCCTTGTCAAAAACTCCGTCGTGGCTTTACTCCCCACTGCTTCTGCCGTTGCCGAGACCAACCTCATCTCCACCGTTGGTTCTTGCCCATTGCTCGAATCTGTTGGCATTGTAGGCGATGCTTATTGTAACCCATACTTCATCACCGACAAGTCCACTCTCTCGGTCGACCCAGCATCCATAGAATCCACTGTCGCATCGCTGTCTAGCGATAACTTTTCTAGCACTAGTGTCAGTGGCGCCAAAACCATCAACCCATCGTCAAATCTTGGTAAGTACATCAAGTTTTGCGGGCAACGCAACTCTCAATTTGGCGTAGCCGATGCCAATATCGCCAACCAAATTGTCGCCCAACCATCTTCGCTAATTTCCAACCTTCCGCTCATTGGCGACCTTGCTCAAATTGTTTCCGCCGCCACGCAAGCCGAAAATATGCCATGGATTTCTGGCTCAGCCTGTGTAGCGTCTAGCGACAATCCGCTTTGGGCAGAGAATCAATACTATCAGCGTTATGTCGAAGACCAGCGCTTACTAGAATCCGCTGGCATAATTAGTCAGTCGCCCGTAACTGCCATGCTTAAGCAATATTACACAGAAAATCCGCTCGACAATTCTTATGAAGGAGTTTTAGTTCGCTACTCTGGCATGACTAAAAACGACGTCATCGCCACACTAGACACCATAGAAGCCCTACAATTTATCGCAAATTACAACCCAGCCGAACGCACTTATGCTATAATTAGTGTATGCCAAGCGAACAACTCTTGCGTAACGCCGAAGAGTCATCTCTCGCATCTAGCGAGTCCTCTAGCGCAGACGCTTTATCAAGCGCCCGTCAAGCCGAGGATTCTTTTGTTAGTTCCGTCACTGGCAACAAATCACAGAAAAGTCAGGCAAAGTCAAACGGTAGCCTAAAAAAGAAAGGTCCACTCATTGCCGTTGTGGCGCTTCTTGGTGTTTTTGTGGTGCTAATTTTAGCCGCACAAACTCTTATGCCCTTTGCTATTGTCAACCGCCTCATCGAAGAGTTCAACACCAATGGCATTTCTTCCGTTCTTCGTGCCGACAACATTCTTGACGTTCAGCTTTCCACTACCGACAGCGTTTTTGGCCTTTCCGAATACCAACGTCAATGTCTCAAAGAAAACAACATTTATTCCGCCAGCTTCGAATACGTAAATAGCAGTAGCGCTGGCTCGGGCGGATGGGCACTCGCCTACGAAGTTAGTCCCAACGTCTACAACGTCGTGGTAGCCGAGCATGTCAAAACCTCTGGCCAAGACGCCTCTGGCGTCTCCTCCCTCGCCGCTATTATGTCGGGCGCCAACTTCCGCACCGTTCTTTCAGCCAAAGAAGCCCTTTCCGACGGTCTGTTCAAAACCCCCTACACCACTGCTTCCAAAACTTGGCGTGGCGGCAATTCTGGCTGGTTCGACCAAGTAGCCGCAACGGCCGAAGCTGTGCACGGTTACAGTCGCTCGAGATGGTTCTCTTATGGAGCTAAAAAAGCCGCAGACCGTACAGGGGATTTGTTCAAGAGGCTGGCTCGCCTAGCGAGCCTAAACGACCCAAACATTGGCACTGCCGATTTTGACACGGTTACTACCACGACATCTTATGAAGGTGATGAGGGCGAAGTAATAACCAGAACCAGTCAAGACCCAAGAGGCGAGCTGACGGCAAAGCTTGGGCTGGCGCAGAAGTTTGTCAATGCTGCTTCTGCTGGCGCCGACTTAGCATGTATGGCTGTCGAGGGGTTTCTTTCTATTCAAACCCTCATTTCTACATACCAAAGATTACAAAAATTGAATTTTGTTTCTGGCTTTATGGAGGCCGTCCAAAAGGTTCAAGCAGGTGATGGCACCGATAGTCCGATGAATGACTATAGCAATAACTTGGTAGCGACAGACCCAGACACTGGCAGGAATGCAATTAGCGGCATGGGGTCGTTGTTCTCTGGAGATAATATAGACGCAAACAATCCAGCAGCTCAGGCTGCTAACCCAGAAAACGTCATGAAACAAGTTAGCGAAAGTCAAGATTCGGATATTATGGCACTATTTACTAGTGTTGCTCGCGATGGGCGTGGCCTTATCGCCGCATACAAAACATGCAACTATGTTCGTGGCACCCTTGCTATAGCCGACGCCGCCCTCACAATTGCATCGGCTATTCCGCTCATTGGTGCAGGTATACAGGCGTTCTCGCTAACGTTCAAGGCTGTGGCAAAAGCCATAGCTGTCACTGCCCTACAATTAGCAGTTGATATCATCGTTCCAATTGTGTTTGACAGACTAGGAAAAACACTGGTCGAAGATGTAGCAACAGAATGGGTTGGTGAGGCTCTAGGGCACATTCTTGTTTCGGGCGGTAATTCTCTCCTTTCCGCCAACCACCAAACAGGTGGTGGCTCCCCAGGTAGCGCCGCGACCGTCGCAGCTTTTCGCCATGAGCAAGACCGCATTATCGCCGAAGAAGCCGAATATCAACGTTCTATTCGCTCGCCATTCGATATGTCTTCTCAATATACTTTTCTCGGCTCCATTGTGTACAGCCTAATCCCCATGGCTAATTCTTCTGGCGTAGGCTCGGTAGTTAAAAACATGGGCACGTTGGTTAAAAACTCCGTTACAAGTCTCTTACCCACCGCTTCAGCTGTTGCCGAAACTAACATGGTTGGTCTTGCTAGTGCTGGCGACTGTCCCACGCTTGAATCCATCGGGATTCAAGGCGACGCCTACTGCAACCCAATTTACATTACTGACAACTCGACTATAGATATAGACATGTATACACCCGAACAAATAATAAACATCGAAAAAAACTGGGGTTTTGTTACTGAAGAAAACGGCGTTTTGCATATCTCTGATGCCAACGAAGTACGGGAACCAGTATCTGGTAATAAGCGCAACAATACGCTTCGAAAATACATGATATATTGCGGTCAGCGAGTTTCGAGTTGGGGGGTTGCTGACGCAAACATCGCTAGGTCTATTCAAGAAAAAGAAGCTCCAAGCGGATTCTTATCCAAACTCCCACTAATTTCAAACATTGTAGAAGTTGCCAAAGCCGCAATTAATATCGAGAATCTTCCTTGGACTACAGGTTCCGCCTGTGTCGCCTCGGCCGACAATGAGTACTGGTGCGAACTTAAGTTTCATCAAAGATTCCTAGAAGACACTAGGGTCTTTGATACCACCAACAACCGCACCTCCAGCCCGATTGCTGAGTTCTACGATAACTACTACACCCAAAACCCTCTCGACAACTCCTTCGAGGGAGTCTTAGCTCGCTATTCTGGCATGACCAAAGACGACGTTATCGCCACCCTCGACCTTATGGAGGGTCTCACCTACCTCGCCGAGTACCATCCAGACACTCGGCTGGCTTTTGGCTTCTCCACCGAGCAGCCAGCGCTCAAGCTTGATACTCCAGATACTCAAGTCCCAAGCCACAATCCAGTCTCGCCAGAACCCAAATACATCGCCTACTGCTCCACCTTGGCTCGCAACTTTGCCATAGCCTAGTTGTGTTATAATAAACCTATGCTTTATTATAACCAATCCGTCAAAGATTCACTGGCTAATCTTCGAGTAGATACCGAAAAAGGCTTGTCTATGCGCGAGGTCAAAAAGCGTCGCGAAAAGTTTGGCCCCAACCTCCTCGCCGTCAAAACTACTCCGCTCTGGCAAAAATTGCTCGAACCTTTTGCCGACCTTTTCATGATTATTTTACTTGTGGCGTTGGGCTTGTCCATCGCCCAGGGGTCATGGACCGAAGTCGCTGTCATTGCACTCGACATCGTGCTAGATGTGGCAGTTTTCTACATTCAGCGTTTTTCCACCGAGCGTGTGCTTAATTCGCTCAAAGAAAAAACCGTCCAAAAAATTACGGCCTTGCGTTCTGGCGAAGAAGTAGAGCTTGATGCATCCGAGCTAGTCCCTGGCGACATCGTCATTCTCCATGAGGGCGACCGCATTCCAGCCGATGGGCGAATCATCTCCGAATCTGGCCTCCTCACTAACGAATCCATGCTAACAGGCGAGTCCGAAGCCATCGCTAAAGACGCCAAAGCCATCTCTGGCCACAAAAAAGTTTACGAACAGCGCAATATGGTGTTTGCTGGCAGCTTTGTTATCACTGGCGCTTCCCGTTTCGTCGTAACGGCCACTGGCAATGCCACCGAATACGGCAAAATTGCTGCTCTTGCCCAAAACGCCGACACCTCCTCGCCCATCCAAACCAAAATCAACAAACTGGTTGTCAAAATCGCTGCTGTCATCCTCACCGCCGCCGCCGTGGTCTTAATCGTCCAGCTTATAGACGGCATTCCGTTCTACGACGCCATTCAATTCACGCTTGCCATGATTGTTTCGGCGGTCCCCGAAGATTTACCAATCGTTACTGCCATCATCCTTGCCATTGGCGCTGTGCGATTGGCGCGAAAAAACGCCCTCATCAAAGAATTGCGCGCCATCCAAAGCATTGGCATCGTCAGCACCATTGCCTCCGACAAAACTGGCACCCTCACCGAAAACCGCCTCTCTTTGCGCGGCTCCTGGAATCCAACGTCAAACAAAACCTTGGCCGAAAACGAACGCTTTCTCAAAGTTATTGCCGAGTCTGCCGTCCCATCAGCCTCCGCCACCGACCCGCTCGACCTCGCCATCTGGAACTACCTGCAGTCCGAAGCGTCTGATTTTTCCAATATTCGTCCAATTCACACCTACGCTTTCGACCAAACCCTCAAAACTTCTGGCAACCTCTACGAAGACAGTTCAAAAAATCTCAGACTCGTTCTAAAGGGCGCTCCAGAAACTATCTTTAGCCAGTGCGACCTCTCAAAGAGCGCACTCGAAGCCGCCACGGCTCAACTTGGCGTTTTTTCTGCCAGCGGATTCAAAGTTATAGCCTTGGCCTCTACCAAAATCACTCACGAAATCAACGAGCTTTCTCGGTTAGAAAAGTCCCACAAACTCAAGTTCGAAGGTCTAATTGCCATTGCCGACACGGTTCGCCCAGGCGTAGTAGATGCCATCGAAGATGCCGCCACTGCAGGTGTCGTTGTCAAAATGGTTACAGGCGACCACGCCCAAACTGCCTTCGCAATTGGCCGTGAGTTGGGTCTTGCCACCGACTTTTCCCAAGTGTTAGATTGCTCCAAGCTCGGCAATATTTCCGATTCCGATTTAGAAGAGCGCATCAAATCTGCTACTATTTTTGCACGCGTTACCCCCGAAGACAAGTTTCGCATCCTAAACCTCATCAAAAAATCCGAAATCGTTGCTATGACGGGCGACGGAGTAAACGACGTCCCTGCTCTTACCAACGCCCATGTCGGCATCGCCATGGGCGACTCCCCTTCCATCGTCCAAGATGCTGGTGATATTGTCTTACTCGACAACAACTTCAAAAGCATCGTCTCTGCCATGAAAGAAGGGCGTGTTATTTTAGCAAACATCCGTCGTATGCTAGTTTATCTCCTTGCTACCAACGCTGGCGAAGTTCTTGCCACGCTTGGTGCCTTGTTCATTTCTGGCGCCCAGCTCCTCCTGCCCATCCAAATCCTTTGGATTAATATGGTTACAGACTCACTCATGGTTATACCGATTGGCCTAGAACCACCCGAGCGCGAGTTTATGTCTCAAAAGCCCGAACCTCGCAATGCGCCAATCTTGTCCCGCATGCTCATTTCACGCATGGTGCTAGTTTCCGTTTCCATGGCTTTGGTTGGCCTTGGCACCTACTACATTGCGCTGGCTCGGTTTTCTCACGACGAAGCCAACACGTTGGCTTTCACCGCCATGACCGTAGTTCAGTGGGCCAACGCTTTCTGTGTGCGCGGCACCTACGAATCAGTTTTTCGTCGCCTGCGCGTCAAAAACAATCTCTTCCTGCTGGCCGCCGTCCTGGCCGTAGCGCTTCAAGCTCTGGTACTGTTTGGCCCACTTTCTATTCTTGTTAAAACCGTCCCTGTGGACTCACTTGCGCTTACTTTAACCATAGTCGTTTCCTTTGCTGTACCTATTCTAGTTACCGAAACTCACAAAAAACTTGCCAAAAAATAATTTTCCCCATATAATCCTCTGTAATCACTAAAATTACAGAGGTGCATATGCTAAAACCCATTCTTTTGAGCGCGGAGCAAACTTCCGAAAGCTTACAACACGTTAAGCAATTTTTACTAGCTAGTTTTGTTGTTTTCTTCCCAATTCTAGCCCCTGCCGTCCCAGCTTATGCTGACACCCTAACAGAGGTTACTCTCGATTCCGCAGCTAGTTTTTGCGAGTTCTTTAGGAGTGTCGATTCGCAAACTGGAAGCGTTAGTTATCCCTCGTCCGACTGCGACAACCCCTCTGGCTCTACGCTAATTCTAAACTCCAATTTATTTTTACCAGATGGTTACAAAATTACCTTTAGTGGCCTCGATCTAACTCTTGCCACGGGCGGCCTCTCTCAGCTCTTTGCCAATGTTTCTACCTCGCAAATTATTATTGATGGTGGCCACTATCTCACCACCGCAGATTGTCTGCTTAATCAATATGTAGCGGAACCCAGCAAGTTTATCGTCGTGTCGGGCGTATTTGAGGCCACAGGCAGTGCAAATGCCAGTCCATTTTGCTACATTGCGCGTGGAGAAACCGAACTAGACGGAGTAGACCCCACTTCGGCCGAATTTTTGGCGTCCGTAGCCGAATATTATTCTGGGCTACTAGCCGAAGGAAGCAAATTTGTAGATTACGCCACGACCACCGAGCTAATTTTGCCAGATGACTTATCTCTAGACTCTCGCGTTCACACCAAATCGGGCATCGAAGAACCCACTTATACCCTTGGTCGTTCCTCTGTCGCGGTCGTAAATGAAGGAGCTGGCGAAGAACCAGAAGAACCAGAAGAACCCGAAGTCCCCGAAGAGCCAGAAACCCCAAGCACCCCCAACGAGATAGAAAACCCCAACACCTCTGCTCAAACCATATTGCCGTTCTACATAATTTTTACAATTTCCATATTTGTAATATTTACAACATATAACAGAGAGAAAAATCGCCACTTTTTGCCAAAACAGGGAAAATAAACATAAACAAAACGTCTTGACACGCTATATTTAGTGTCTTAAAATAGTCCTAAGCGCTAGATATAGTGTCTAGCAAGACAAAAACCATTGAAGAATCACCAAAAGGAGGCAATTTTCCCATGTTCAAAAAAATTATTAAGCGCGACGGCAAAATCGTTGATTTCAAGCTAGAAAAAATCGAAGAAGCCATCAAAAAAGCTGGCAATGCCACTGGCGAGTTTGATTCTCAGCGCGCCAAAGAGTTAGCAGCCGAGTTTGAAACCGTTGCAAAAGACATAATTACTTCGCGCATTCCTACCGTCGAGCAAGTCCAAGACGCCGTCGAAAAAGTTCTCAAAGACGCAGGCTTCAAAAAAACCGCCCGCGCCTATGCTGATTACCGCGCTCACCGCAGCGACATCCGCATTTCCAAGTCCGACCTCATGCAAGTCTATCGCACCATTGCTTGCGCCGACGCTTCAGAAGATTCGGACGTCAAGCGTGGTAACGCCAATGTCGATGGCAACTCTGCCATGGGCAAAATGCTCCAGTTCGGCGCCGAAGGTTCCAAAGTCTTTGCCAAGACTTCGCTCATGCGCCCAGAATACGCCTATGCTCACAACAACGGCGACATTCATGTCCACGACCTAGACTTTTACGCCACTGGCACACTCACCTGTTGCCAGACCGACCCTCTGCGCCTGTTTAAGCACGGTTTTAACACGGGCCATGGTCATCTCCGCACTCCCCAAAGCATTGGTTCTTATGCCGCCCTTGCCGCAATTATCTTGCAAGCCAACCAAAACGAGCAACATGGCGGCCAGTCCATCCCCAACTTCGACTATGCCATGGCTCCAGGTGTTGACAAAACTTTTCGCAAAGCTCTAAAAAGCAATCTCGAAAAGTACAACGCCTTCACCGAATCCAAAAAGAAGCTAAATATCGAAATCGGCGACTACATCGAATTTGGCGACAACGACAAGCTTGCGCGCATGAAAGTCCCCAAATCTGTCATCGAGGCTTCCGTCGAGGACACCGAACACCAAACTCAGCAAGCCATGGAAGGCTTCGTGCACAACTTAAACACCATGCACTCTCGTGCTGGTGCACAAGTTCCGTTTACGTCCATCAACTTTGGCACCGACACCTCGCCAGCTGGCCGTCTTGTTTCTAAAATGCTCCTCGAGGCCACCGATAAGGGCTTGGGCAAAGGCGAAACCCCCATTTTCCCAATCTCCATTTTCAAAGTTAAAGAGGGCATTAATTACAACCCCGAAGACCCCAACTACGACCTTTTCAAACGCAGTATGGAAGTTTCGGCCAAGCGTCTATTCCCCAACTTCTGCTTTATCGATGCCCCCTATAATCTCAAATACTACAAGCCTGGCGACTATCGCACCGAAATCGCTACTATGGGTTGTCGTACTCGTGTGTTTGCCTCAATTTTCCCCGAATCAGACGGTATCGTAACTGGCCGTGGCAACCTTTCCTTTACTACCATCAACCTTGTGCGTCTAGGCATCAAACATGGCATTGCCCTTGGCGAGCGTGAAGAAGCCGACTGGACTGGTTTCTTTGCCGACCTCGACAAAATGCTCGAACTTTGCGAAGGTGAGCTATACGAGCGCTTTGAGTTCCAAGCCAACCAGCATGTCCGCAATTTTCCGTTCCTCATGGGCCAAGGCAACTGGTTTGGTTCCGAAAAACTCTCTCCAAATGACACTCTGCGAGATGTTATCAAGCATGGCACACTCAGCATCGGCTTCATTGGCCTAGCAGAAACTCTCGTAGCTATGATTGGTAAACATCACGGTGAATCCGAAGATGCTCAAGAACTTGGGCTAGACATCATTTCTCATATGCGCGAAAAATGCGACGAATTCTCCCGCAAGCACATGCTCAACTTCTCGCTCCTAGCCACCCCAGCCGAAGGTTTAGCTGGTCGCTTCACTAAAATGGACCGCAACGAATATGGCGTAATCGAAGGTGTTACCAACCGCGACTTCTACACCAACTCTTTCCATGTGCCAGTTTACTATCCCATTTCCGCCTTCAGAAAAATCGAAATCGAAGCCCCCTATCACGCCCTCTGCAACGCTGGCCATATTTCCTACATCGAACTAGACGGCGACCCCACTCAAAACATCGAGGCTTTTGAGGCCGTCATTCGCAAAATGCATGATTGCGGCATTGGCTACGGCTCGGTTAATCACCCCGTAGACCGCGACCCTGTCTGTGGATTCTCTGGCATTATTTCGGGCCACACCTGCCCATCCTGCGGCCGCGAAGAAGGCGACATCCCCTTTGAGCGCCTCCGCCGTATCACTGGCTATCTAGTCGGTACTCTCGAGCGCTGGAACGACGGTAAAAAAGCCGAAGAGCGCGAACGTGTCAAGCATAACGTGGACGGCGTCTACACCGTAGAAGAAAAAGACAAGCGCGAAGTCGAAAAAATGTATGAGGGAGCTGCCCTTGGAAAAGAATAACGGCCAGCCTTCTGCCAAAAACCACGCTCCAAAGCCAAATAGCAAAACAGAAGAAAAAAGCTTTAGAGAGGAAAATACCTCCTCTCTAAAGCAGATGATTAGGCTCTCTGGGCCACTAGAACACGACTCAATTGTCAATGGCTACGGCCTCCGCGCCGTAGTCTGGACCCAAGGATGCCTAACTCATTGCCCTGGTTGCCAAAATCCAGAAACTTGGGACTTAAACGGTGGTTTTGAAGTCCCCATCAGTGAAATCACCGAGCGCCTCAGCGCTTTCCCAGGTCAAGCTGGTGTAACTTTCTGTGGTGGCGAGCCGTTTCTTCAACCAACCACCTGCAAGCAAATTGCCGATTTTTGCCGTAAGCAGTTAGGCTGGAATGTCTGGAGCTTCTCTGGTTACACTTACGAGCAAATCCAAAAACGTGGTGGCGATGCTTGGGAGTTTCTCAAATCTCTCGACGTCCTAATCGACGGCCCATTTGTTCTTGCCGAGCGCGATTTATCTTGTAAGTTTCGTGGCAGTCGCAACCAACGTTTGCTTCATTTAGAGGTGGGTACAGGTAAGATTCTCAAAATTGAATAATCTTCTTGACTTATTTTCAACAAAGTGGTATACTTATATATACCTCATCGGTTGCGGTGAGAGTCTGTACATTTCTAGTTTAAGGAGGGTTCACCATGAAGCGCATCGTAACTCTGTGTCTTGTCCTCTGCATTGCTCTCGGCCTCGCCCCTGCGGCGTTTGCCAGCGGCTGCTCCACTCCTACCCCCTGCTATCAGCCGACCACGTCCACCGTGTTCTGCCCCCAGAGCACCACAACCACCACTCAGACCACAGGAACTTACGTAACCACTACTGTCAGCACGACTCCCGCATGTGGCAGCCAAACTGTCCAGTGTAATCCCTGCATGCCTTATGTGCGCCCCTGTACCAGGGCACCTCAGCTTTGCTACACAACCTACGCACAGAAGATTTCCGCTCAGAGTGTGGGCGAATATCGTGCCAAGGTTACCAAAGCGCTCAAATTGGCGCTCAAGGTTCGCTGCACAGGCTGGGAAGTCGTGAAAGAATGCGGCATTCAGTCCAAGGCCTCTGGTTCGCACAGCACTTTGGTGCTCCGTCACATTGCTTCTGGACGCGAAATCGAACTCGTTGAGTGGGGCTATACCCATTCCAACAGCTCGTGCAAGCCCGACACCCGCAAGTACTACACTGTCTTTGTATGGGAGTATTTCGCCAAGACCAAGATTGCAAATCTCCCGTCTGATGACTTCATCACTTCATTTGACCTCGACTACGAAGAAGCCATCAATGAACTGATTTGCTACCTCAACTACGTCGCAGCAGGGTATCCCATTTACCCCAACTGCAACGCGGGTTGCCCCGAAACTGGTTGTCCCGAAACCCCCGATTCTCCCTGCGAATGCAGTGGTGAATAATCCCTCCTAACCCAGGCTCCCGAAAGGGAGCCTTTCTTATAATTATGCTATAATATATAAAATGCCAAAACTCAAGTTCACAATCATTACGCTATTTCCCGAAGCTCTCGAACCCTACCTAAACACTTCCATGATGTGGAAAGCCAAAGAAAAGGGAATCGTCGAGTTTAATTTTGTAAACCTTCGCGACTTCGGTCTTGGCCCGCACAAATCCGTTGATGATACACCTTACGGCGGTGGCGACGGCATGCTGCTCCGCTGCGAGCCTGTCTTCGCTGCCGTCGAGAGCGTCCGCAAGGAAAATAGTAAAGTGATTTTACCAACGCCAGTTGGAAAGATTTGGAGCCAGGAATTGGCCAGAAAGTTCGCAGGGGTTTGCGGGGAGAAGTGTACTTCTCCGAGACTGTCCGCTCTCCATTACATTATCCTCTGTCCCCACTACGAAGGCTACGACGAACGGATTTTGAGCCTTGTAGACTACAAAATTAGCCTTGGCAACTACATTTTAACTGGTGGCGAGCTGCCAGCGCTTATCATCATTGATTCCATCGTTCGTTTGCTCCCTGGCGTCCTAGGCGGCGAAACCTCGGCGCAAATCGAGAGTTTCTCCGACGGCAACAATCTCGAGTATCCGCAATATACCAAACCTGCCGACTTCCGTGGCATGAAAGTCCCCGACGTCTTGCTCTCTGGCAATCATGGCGCAATCGCAAAATGGAGAAAAGAGCACTCTGGAGACGCTGGAGAATGATTCTGACGGATTCTATTTCTACCGTCAAAGGCGTCGGCCCTAAGACCGAGGCCATTTTGAACAAAGCTGGCATCAGAACTATCAAAGACTTACTCTATTACCTCCCTCGCACTTACGAAAACTTCACCGAAACCACCAAACTTTCTGAAATTCGCCCTGGTAAAGTTGTGGTTCGTGGCAAAATCTCCGACCTCCGCATTATCAAAACCACTCGACGCAATTTTACCATTTGCGAGGGTGTTATTCACGATAGCACCGACGCCATTCGTGTCATTTGGTTTAATCAGCCCTATCGTGCCAAGGCCTTCGATAAAGACAAAGACTATTATTTCACTGGCACCTACGAGTTATCTCGCGGACGCTATCAGCTTACCTCACCCAAGGCTAAGCTAGCTTCCGATGTCGACCAAAGCACAGCGGGTAGCGGCGGTTTTTTGCCTATTTATAGCGTAAGAAGTGGCCTCAAAAGCGAAAACTTCAAGCGTATTTTCGAAACCTTGCGCCCTCAATTTGCTTCCATCCCCGACATGCTCCCCCAAAGCAGTTCCGCCCCCGATTTTGTTAAGCCAGGCGCTCGTGCCGAAGCCCTTTTTCAGGCGCATTTTGCCGAAGATGAAAAAGAAGTAAAAAACGCTCGCAAATATTTGGCTTACGAAGAACTGTTCGAGTTAATTTTGGCAGCCAACCTCAACAAAAAGGCCAATCAAAAACTCCGCGCCAACCCCATTCCGTTCGACGCCAACATCATCCGCTCGGCAGTTCAAAGTTTGCCTTTTGCGCTTACTAATGCCCAGCGACTTGCTACTTTCGAAATCCTAAAAGACCTCAACAAATCCATCCCTATGAACCGTTTGCTTCAAGGCGATGTCGGTTCGGGTAAAACTGTCGTTGCGGCTCTAGCGGCCTTTTCGGCCATTAAGGCTGGCTTTCAGGTTGCGCTTCTTGCCCCCACTGCCATTCTCGCCACCCAACATGCTGAGTCGCTCGAAAAGCTTCTCTCGCCGTTTGGGGTCTCAGTTGCCCTGCTTACGGGTGCCACGCGTCAAAAAGCCGCTCTCAAATCTCGCATCAAATCAGGTAAGGTTAATTTAATCGTAGGCACTCACGCCCTCATCACCGACGACACCGAATTTAAGAATCTCGCCCTTTGCATCATTGACGAACAGCATCGCTTTGGTGTTAATCAACGCCAAAAATTACTCGCCAAAACTGTCCAAAAATCGCTAAATGAAGCGCAGGCCAAACTTCCGAAAGCCCCCAGAGAAGTCACCCCTGTTAAAAAAACTGTCCTAAAACCTCTTGCTCCACATCTTCTTATGATGAGCGCCACGCCCATTCCTCGCTCGCTTCAGCTAGCTATTTTTGGCGATTTGGACGTGTCCGTCCTAAACGAACTTCCTGCTGGCCGTCAGCCAGTTACCACCAAAATCATCTCCGAACTCGATTTTTCCTCCGAGCTTTACCCTCAGGTGCGCAAATATTTAGGTGCTGGCCAACAGGTTTACTGGATTTGTCGCAAAATCGAAGACAAAGGCTCGTCCGAAATCATTTCCGTCAAAAAACAAGCCGAAAAACTTAAGCAAGTGTTCCCATCGGCCCAAATTGCTTTTTTGCACGGCAAAATGAAGGCCGCCGAAAAAGACGAAATCATGTCAAACTTCTCCGCAGGCAAAATCGACATTTTGGTATCTACCACCGTCGTAGAAGTTGGGGTTAATGTCCCCAATGCCAACCTCATGGTCATCATGGACGCCGACGGTTACGGCTTAGCTCAACTTCATCAATTGCGCGGGCGTGTAGGCCGTGGCAATCAAGCCGCTTTCTGCTACCTTGTAACGCCAGCCGAAGTCCAACCCACTCGCCGCCTCAAAGAGCTAGAAAAATCCACCGACGGCTTTTATCTTGCCGAGGCCGACCTCAAAATCCGTGGCCCAGGCGAAATCTATGGCTCACTTCAGCACGGTGCTCTTTCGCTTCAGTTTGCCAGCCTCACCAACTCGCGCTTAATTGCCTCGGCCTCTGCCCAAGCCAAAGCCTGTGCCGAAGAATTCGCCGCCTCTCCAGACAAACTCGAGACGTTCCCCGAACTAGCCTTTTCCATCAAAAAATATCAACAACTAACCACCCTAAACTAGGAGGCTCATGCGCATCATCTCTGGCAAATACAAAAATCATAACATCCTTTCTCCCAACTCTAGCACAACCCACCCCATGGGCGAGCGCGAGCGTCTTGCCATTTTTAACATCCTCTATTCCCATTTTGGCAAAAATAGCCTAACCTCCATGTCGGCACTAGACCTCTACGCAGGCACAGGCGCTTTGGGTCTAGAGGCCCTCTCTCGTGGCGCCAGCTCTTGCACTTTTGTAGAAAACTCCCACAAAGTAGCGTGGGTCCTCAAGCAAAACCTAAGTCGCGTCGACGAACCAACCAAAGTTATCATGCAAGACGTATCTGCCTTTATAAGGCATGCCCAAGCCACAAACGCCAAATATAATCTCATTTTTCTCGACCCACCATATTCAGCATACTCCGACACCCTCGTAACAGAAGCTTTAACTCTGCTAGCTCCAAACGGCGCTCTTGTGGTGTCGTCGCCAGTAGAGCCTAGCCAAGATGGCAAACTGGTTTCCAGACAGTTTGCCCGTTGCGTTATTTCTGTGTTTGTGGTATAATTATAAGTATATTAGGTGGGCCTAACGAGTTAAGGAGTTAACATGTACGCCCAGCCCGAGCCTACCGCTCAAAAGAAAAAAATCATCATTGTCTCCACGGTTATGGGGCTAATTATACTGGCGCTAATTGGCGTTTTAATTAACGCAATCGTCAAGAAAAATCAAGCCAAGCCCGTCGAAGAAACTACCCTTGTGCGCGAAGACGAAAAGCCTTCAACCACCGTCGCAGAAAACGACAAATCCGAATCGCCCTCTGCCGAAGATGGCAATCTTGCACCTGTCGCTGGTGGAGCCGTCGCTGCCGTCGAGCCATCGTCAGATGTAAAAGAAATGCCCAAAACTGGCCCCGAATCCACACTGGGGCTTGCGCTTCTCCTTGGTGCCGTCGTGGTTTTTCTGACTTCTCGCTCCGAATCTACTCTTCTCAGGCGCTTACTCATAAAATCGGCCTAAGTTTTAGCTACAATTCTTAAGCATTTTCCTGTATAATTCTTATATGGAATCAAAAACCGCCCCCCAAAAGGCCACTAATTCTTTGTTGCGCAAAAAACTTGCCAAAAAACTCCTCATTGTCGCTTTCGTAATCTTTAACCTTCTCATCATTTTTTGGACGGCCTCTCGCGAGCTTCGTCGCGACCAAACTGGCGAACTTCCCAGCCCCAACTTCCATATCTGGCTGCTTGCTCCTGCTATTTTGGCTTTCGTTGGCGCTCTTTCGCTCGATTTTTACAAATACTACATCCTCATCCGCAGATTCACCAAAAAGAAAGATTTACGTCTAGCCGTCCAAACCGTTCTTCTTGGGCGCTACTACGACAACATCACCCCCTCCGCCGTTGGTGGTCAACCTTTCCAAATTCATCACATGGTAAAAAGTGGCATCCCCAGCCACTATGCCGCCATGATTCCCGTCATTGGCTTTGTTTCTACTCAAACCGCCTTTGTGGTCCTCAGCATTCTCACCATCTTATTTGGCTCTAAAATAGTTTTGTCGGACGTTGCTTATGCCGCCAGCTATTTTGGGCTTTTACTCTATGCTTTTGCCCCAGTCAGCATTATTTTCTTTGCCATAAAGCCCAAAGCCGCCAAGCGTATTGTCTCTGGGTTTCTGCGTTTCTTGTCGCGCATCCACATTGTTCGTCATCTCGATAAAACCGAAGCAAAAACCCTTGGCGCCATCGAGCAATATGCCGACTGCATTCGCCGAGTCATCAAAAATCGCAAGCTCCTAGCCAAAATTATGGGCTTGTCTTTTGGCTACCAAATGCTGCTTTACAGCATTCCGTTCTTGGTTGTCACGGCTTTTGGCGGCAGTATTACCTATCTTTCCGCCACTATGACCGCCATTTCCATCATGACCGCCATCTCCTTTATCCCCACCCCTGGCAACGCTGGTGCCGCTGAGGGCAGTTTTTACCTCGTGTTTGCCAGTCTTGGCTCGGGCAACGCTTTCTGGGCCATGCTCACTTGGCGTTTCTTTACCTACTATGCGTTTATTGCTCTGGGTGGGCTTGTCTATCTAGAAATGGGGCTTAGAAAACGTGGCATTCTTCCACTTTCCAAACACTTCACCACCCCATCTCATTCTAGCCACTCGACAAAAAGCTCATAATCATATATAATATATATATGCCCGTGTGGTGGAATTGGTAGACACGCTAGCCTTAGGAGCTAGTGCCTCTGGCTTAAGAGTTCGAGTCTCTTCGCGGGCACCATTATTAGTGTCGGGGCTTGGCGCAGTTGGTAGCGCGCGCGCTTTGGGAGCGCGAGGTCAGCAGTTCGAGTCTGCTAGCCCCGACCATTTTTAAGCCAAAATTTGAAAAAAGGTTAAAGCCAGTATAAAATAAAAATGAGCGCTAATAAAAAAGCGCATTTTTTATTATAGATTTTTTCTACAAACTCTTGAAAATATTTCATGTGACTGCTATGATATCCTTAAGCAATAAATCAGAAAGGAATAAAAACCTATGAATATCAATTTTAAGAAGGGGTTCACCATCATTGAGGTAGTGTTGGTACTGGCTATTGCGGGCCTTATCTTCCTCATGGTTTTCATAGCACTGCCGAA
>JAFRCT010000003.1:0-72764 GCA_017404245.1 Candidatus Saccharimonadota bacterium
AACTACTCAAAAAAGTAATCAGAAAAGCGTTATTATTGTATTGTTAATGTTGATACTTATTGCGGCTATTGCTTTTCTTGGATATAACATCTATAAAGACAACAAAAGAACTGAATGTGTAAAGAATTTGCAATCGCAATACAAAGACAATTTGTGGTTACAAAATAAAATCCAAGCCGAGTGCGGTAAATAAAGACAAAGGGCTGGGTTATGACTGCGAAAAAGGACGGCAAACAAACTAATAAATCGGAAGAGTTGTCAACCGAGCAACTCGAACAGATGTTGAGAGAACGCTACGGAATGAGCGAAAGTAATTTTAGGGAGTCCGCCAAAGAATCTATAAATGTTAATAAACCTGCCACAATCGACAATATAGCAAACAATGCATTTGGTATTATCGTTGCTGTAGTAGTTATTGGGATATTATTTTTGTTATTTATGGCGTTGAACAATACGTCATATAATGGCTCATCGAGCGGTTCAAATTCTGATAAAACAGATTGGAACGCATATTGTCGTGATATGTTCCCAGACAATGACGAATACTCTAGAGCCGCCAGAGAAGGCTGTATAAATGGTGGTAAAACTACAGACAACTTAATTGACGGAAAATATAATAAATAGGAGAAAAAATGGCAAAGAGGAAGTCTAGTAAGAGTAATAATAAATCAAAAATATTATGGGGTGGTTTAGCGATTTTACTTGTGATAGGTGTGGTAGTAGGTATTTTCGCCGTGGTCAATATGAATATCACCAAAGAGTCAATAGATGAGGATATTGAATCAAGCTTGAATCAAAAAACTTCGGTAAAAGATATAGGCGAAGACGGCTCTGATAAATCTGGAATCGTTTTCTTGTCTAATCAGAAAAATGTAATTGATGTTAAAGAAGATAATACTGTTGATGGAGGCTCTCAAATAAAACAGATTACTGTGTACACAGACCTTGATTGTAATACTGATGGAATTTCTCACAATAGTAGCGGAGTGTTAGTAGATAGTGATGGTAAAACCGTAGAAGCAACTGCTAAATATTTTGGTAGTGTTCAATATAAGAATAAAATAAAGTACATTAAATATGGAGCAATAAATTGTACTAATGTTTATACTATAAGTTATAAAAATATTCCGCAAGGCTATGAATTAAAGTGGACTTACAACTCTGCTAACGGAGGAAGGATAAAGATTACTAATGATGGGCAGTCTAAACAAGCGACACTAGAGTTAGACTGGGAATTTCTGGCAGACGGATTAAAAGACCAACGAGACGATGAGAAATTATTCTTTTTTACGAATGGTAATGATACAATAGAGCGTACTAAAATAATTTTTATACCAGAGTTTACCACTAGTCAAAAGGCTTTTATAGATGCTTGGTATAAGAGCATCAAATAGGTCATAATTTTGAGATTTTAGGAGTTTTGGGCCACAATTGGACTTTCTGTGCTAGTAAACGTTCTGCGTCGCCGTATATATAGAAACTTATAGTTATGGTAAAAAATAATTAACGACCTCGACATATAATAGAGGTATGGCACGACCAACAAAAAAGAATAACGAACTTAAACTAAAACTAGCGGACTTTATCCGAGCAGGCTTAACTGTTAAGGATGCCTGCGAAGCGACCAATATATCAACCTCGACATTTAACCGCTGGCGGAATGCAGATATTGAGTTTGATAGGCTTATTGACGAGGCGACAAAGAAGGGTTGGGAGAGTGCAGAAGCCTTTGCAAAATACCACTATCGTAGCTATAAACGAAAGGTAGTGCAGAAGTTACCGCCTTTGCCAGAAAAACCGCTCACAGAGCCTCCTAATGGGCTTAAAGAGCATTTTTCCAAGCCAATCGAGCAACAACAAAGCAGACGATTCTACGCTGGCTTACCAGTTTTGTTCACTTACCCGACAAAGTATCCTACGGATTTCTATATCAACGGCAACAATGGGATGGTGGAGCGTTTCACGAAGGAAGGTATCTTGCAGACAATGAGAATTGAGACCTACGAGCGAAAATATCTTGGAAGAAGTGAAGATGTTTGTTTTGGCGTAATTGTTTAATGTTTTCCCCTTTGCCAGACAGTTTTTATCTGTATTATTTTGTTGTATAATATAGAAAAGGAGTTTTAATAGTGAAAGAAGATTTTTCAGATAGTGGACTTGTTGACCTAGTTCGTGATTTACGTGAGGTCGAAGCCGACCCTAATGGTTCGCCCGTCTATGAAGAAAGACAAGGGGATGAAAACATAAGGCTCAACAATGAGAACGAAAACACGCCAGAACAGTGGTAAGAAGCGGAATATTTACTTTCCTGATGGCTCAATCGATGAGTCAAAATTGAGATACGTAATTTACGCTCGTAAATCTAACGAAGAGAAAAGCAAACAATTCCTCTCAGTTCCCCGACAAATAAAAAAGTGTAAAGAACTTGCTAAAACTTCAGGATATAAAATAGTCCAAGTTTTTGAGGAATCCGCTTCAGCCGCCTATGCAGGAAACAGACCAGAATTCGATAAGATGGTAAAAGGATTAGAGCAGGGGAATTTTGAGGGTATTATTACATATGCTCCAGATAGGCTTTCTCGAAATATGCTAGAGGCTGGGAAAATCCTCGATATGCTAGTTTCATATAGTAATAAAAAGGTTAATAAGGAGAACAAACTTAAGAAATTGGCTTTTGTAACTGGTAGTTTTACAAATGACGCTAATGGACGACTAGTCCTAGCAGTGCAATTTGGTCTTGCGACTCAATATTCCCAAGTATTGGCAAAATCAGTTACGGACGGTATGAATACACACGCAGAGGCAGGCAAAGCCCAAGGGAATCCAAAATGGGGCTACATTATTGACGAAAAGGGAGACTATATACCCGACCCGAAATTCTTTTCTATTATCCAGCACGGTTGGCATATGATTTTGAATGGTAGTAGTCAAAAAGAAGTTATGGATTACTGGGCGATGGAAGATGTTCACAGAATGACAAAAACCAACGAGGGCAAAGACGGAGAGAAAGTCGGTCCACCAAGCAAATCTACAGTCTCAAGAATTTTTCAAGATTCAATCTATTATGGCGTATTGGTATGGGATAATGTTTCAACAGATTTAAGAGGAAATGGGAAATTTGTTCCTATGGTCAGTAAGGAAGAGTGGGATAGAGTGCAATTTATCACAGAATCGCAAAAAGGTGGCAAAGGCAGAAAAAGCGTCGCAAAAGATAGATTTCTGCCGCTTCGAGGCTTCGTTCACTGTGCTGGTTGTGGCAGAGTAATGACGGTCTCTGTTGGTGGTAAGAAAAATGCAAAACACAAACTCGTGTATTATAGATGTCAGAACAAACAATGCCCATACGAAAAGAACGAAGTTAGAGGATACGAAATTTTTGACCAATTATATGAAATACTTGACAACTTGAAACTCACAAAGAATGCTTACAAACAATATGAAAAAGCAATTAGTGACTATAGAGAAAATGAATTAGATAATTTGAGAATTAGGAAGAATCATTTAATCGGTCAGAAGAATTATCTTGTCAGGAAAAGAGAAAAGGATTCCGAAACTGTTCAAAAACTCGCCAACGCACACAATGTCGCCGATAGTGTCTTTGAAGATGCAAATGCAATCGTGGAAGAAGATGATTATAACATTGAGAAAGTAAAGGAAGAAATTGAACAAATCAGCCAAAAATTAGACGGAAGTGAGGATTTAGCACTTTCTCAACAAGATTTTCTAGACCTTATTGAATCTGCTGGGAAACAGATGAAAAACGGTAATTTTGTTCAAAAAGACGCAATCGCCAGAATTCTACTATTGAACCTCAAAGTAGACAACGAAAAACGCCTCATTCCTATCTGGAACGAAGCGTTTAAGGGTCTCTTTTCATCTAGGTCTTTCCCTAGTGGTGATCCGGGAGAGACTCGAACTCTCGACACCAAGCTTAAGAGGCTCGTGCTCTAACCAACTGAGCTACCGGACCAAATCACCAAAGCATTATACCACAAAACCAGAAATCTGCCTAGCCTTAAAGCCTAGACCTCAATCACTCCAGCCGCCATGTCTTTCAAAATCTGCTTCTCGTACCGCTCTTTCTCGGAAAAAATGCACCCACAATATTTTTGCATATACATCCCCAGCTCTCGCGCCTTCTTCTGTCCCTCACGGAATCCCACCCTAAAATCCCGATACAAAAACTCCACCCCGCTCATCTCCGCCAACTCCTCACAGACCTTAATAATCTCTTCGTGTTTTTGGTACGGAGAAACAAGTAGCGTCGTCGTAAACGCCTCAAACCCTCGCGCTTTTGCTTCGCGAACGGTTTGCGCCAACCTCGCTCGGTAACAATAATTTACGCATCGGTTCGGAATGTCCGAAGAAACTGCTTTACAAAACTCCGTAACTCCATAATTCTCCACAAAAATCCCCCGCACATTAATTGACTTTATATAATCCTTCAAACAATCTCGCCGCGCCTTATACTCCGTCCATGGGTGGATGTTCGGATTAAACCAAAAAACCGTCGGTTCAATTCCTTCCGCGCGCAGAGAATCAATACAATAAACCGAACACGGCGCGCAACAAGTATGCATCAAAACCTTTTTAGACATCACCAACCTCTACGCGCTTTGTCCTTGACTTAAACCCAGACTTTATTACAACTTGGCTTTTTGCAACCTTAAAATACTCCGCCAAAATCTCTACAAGTGCCGCGTTCGCCTCCCCGTCCTTTGGTCGTTCGCGTAAGAAAACCACAAAATCCACCCCTTCCTCGCCTTTTTCTACTCTCGATGGCGTTTTTACGCCAGGTTTTACCTTTATTGTATAAATCATAGCCAATATATATATTACATCATATTCTCACGTTAAACTCAACGAATTTGCAACTTGACATTTTTGTCGGGGGGGGGGGGGGGTACACTATTATTAGCAACCTTAAATAAAAAAGGAAGAACAAAATGTCTCCACACAAACACACCAAACTATTTTCGGGTTTTCTCGCTTTTGCGGGAATATCCGCAATGCTTATAGCTCCTTTCGCTAAAGTTACAAACACGCACGCCGAAGGTTCCTCTAGCTATTTCGACCTTGCCGCCGCCCAGTGCGTTGTTGATAACTACAATGCTACCACTGGTAGCTCCGTCACAACCATCGAACAAGTCGATTTCAGCGTCGTCACCACTCTAGATTGCGCTAACCGCGGCATCACCAACTTCCACGGCGTCGTTTTGTTCCCAAACCTGGAGAACCTCAATTTGGTGGGTAACACGAGTCTCAACACAAGCTCCATGGATTTTTCTCAAAACACCAAATTAAAACAGCTTAATCTCTACAATGCAGGACAATATTGGTCTCTAGATTTGTCCAACAACCCAGACATTGAAGAGCTAATCATAAAACCAATAACTGGATTCGTTCCGTACCTTACACTTCATAAGGGCGTAGAGAAGTTTAGCGATGACAAAGAATATGCCTATGGCGTCGACCTTGATAATTACAAATGGTTCTCAACTGAGCATTTTGGCGAAGGAGTAGGGTTCGATGAAGACGTATACTCCTATCGCCTTGACGAATCAACTAATCGCATCCTTTTCGAAGACAAAACTAATATTCCATACTCATTCGCATTTGTCGACGATGCCAACGACAGCTCATTCTATGTCGAAGCTTTGAGGGGCTACATAAACTACCGCATCTTCTTCGAGGGTGACGAAGAACTAGAATCCCATAATCCTATCGCTATCAACAACAACTGCATGCAACGACACCCGGTGAACGGCCCCAGTTATTATTCCTGTAGCAATGTAACCTATTATGGCGACGAAATTGATACCGACGAGATTATAGAGAACACTCTTAAAAGAATCTTTAATCTCAGCTCCTATGACTTATCAAAAGTAGAGATTCTTCCATCTACCGCAAGCATAGAACTCGTTACCGACACCGATACGGCTAAAAAAGGTAAAGCCCTAAGCGCCGCTAATTTCGACATCAATTTTCACTTTACTGTTCGCCCCATTTCCGAAGAAATCCCAAAAGCTCCCAACACTGGCGTCGGACACAGTTTTGCAAACTTTTACTCCCAATCTCTTTAGCAAATAGCTAAGGACTAGTCTCCACCAAATCTCAAAAAGGGGCCTCAGGCTCCTTTTTGCCAAACAATGGTTTTCTTTCATGATATAATCATCTCATGAACATCCGAGAAAATATCCCTCTAAGAAACCTCACCACCATGCGCCTTGGTGGCCCCGCCGACTACGTTATTGACGTAGAAACCGAAGATGATGTTCGCGACGCATTTGAGTTTGCCAACTCTCACAACCTCCCAGTTTATTTTCTTGGCTCAGGCGCCAACTCTCTTGGAAAGGACGAAGGGTTTAAGGGCGTCATCATCAGAAACTGCCTCAAAGGCATCAATGTTTTAGAAGAAACCAAAGACACGCTCACCGTCAAAGTCTCTGGTGGGGAAATTTGGGACGATTTTGTCCAGTTTGTTGTTGGTAAAGGCTTCTCTGGCGTTGAGGCCATGGCTAAAATCCCAGGAACCGTCGCTGCCGCACCCGTCCAAAACATCGGCGCCTACGGCCAAGAAGCAAAAGATACTCTGGCTTCAGTTGAAGTTTACGATTCACTCCTCGACGAATACAAAGAAATTGCCGCAAAAGATTGCGACTTTTCCTATCGCCACTCGATTTTTAACTCGGGCGGAACTAAGGGGCGCTACTTTATTTTGAGCGCCACTTTCAAATTTACCGAGCATCAACTCGAGCAACCTTTCTATAATTCCTTGCAAGCTTATTTGGATGAACACAACATCAAAGACTATTCTCCAAAATCCATTTATAACGCCGTCGCAGAAATTAGAAACAGCAAACTTCCTAACCCAGAAAAAGAGGCTTCCGCTGGCAGTTTCTTCAAAAACATCATTTTAGACGAGCCACCCATAAGTAAGGACATTCCGTATCGAGAAACCAAAGATGGCAAATTTAAGGTTAACACTGGCTGGCTTTTAGAAAACGCTGGGCTAAAGGGCCAAGTTTTTCATGGCTTCAAAGTTTCCGACAAGGCCGCCCTTGTTTTAATTAACGAATCGGGCAAGTCTTACGCAGACCTAGAGCTAGCCATCAAAGACATCCAAAAAATCATCAAAGAAAAATACAACCTCGGCTTAGAGCCAGAGCCAGTTATAATAAAAGAAAGCGAGATTAAATGACCAAAATCCTTTCTGGCCGTGAATTGGCAGGTTTTATCAAGGAACGCCAAGCTCATCTCGTACGTTCGCTTAGAGGCCGCAAAATTATCCCCACCTTGTTAATTTTGCGCGACAGCAACAACCCAGTTATCACCAAATATGTAGCGCTCAAAAAACGTTACGGCTCCGATATAGGCGTCAAAGTCATAGATTGTCTAGCTCAAAACACAGACGAGCTTATCAAAAACATAGATGCGGCCAATCAAAACACAGACATCTCCGCCATCATCGTGCAACTCCCCCTAGCAAACACAGATTCAACTGACGAGGTCTTGTCTCATATTGCCAAAGCCAAGGACGTCGACGGTTTGTCTGGCAGCGGCAATTTCGATTCTGCCACCGCCACCGCCATCAACTGGTTGCTTACTGGTTACGACATTTCGCTTGCAGATAAAACCATTGCTCTTGTTGGTCGAGGTCGCCTTGTCGGTGCGCCACTTTACAAAATGTTCAAAAACTCTGGCTACAAGGTCGAGTTGTTCCACCGCGGTTCCGACCTCACCAGTCTAAAAAACTTCGACGTCGTTATATCCGCCACTGGCAAGCCCCATCTCATCAGCTCCGCATACATTAAACCTGGCGCTGTCGTAGTTGATGCTGGCACTGCATCCGAAGACGGCATACTAAAAGGCGATGTAGACGATTCCGTCAGAGCTCGCACCGACCTCGCTGCCATCACGCCAGTACTCGGTGGTGTTGGCCCCATGACGGTCGCTACGCTGTTTGAAAACGTCATCTTTGCTGCCCAAAATCCCTAAACCCACCTTGCATAATTTTAAGCTTTTTTAAGTTTGGTCGGATATAATATAACTATGGACGACAAAACCATCGAGCGTATCGAAGAAAAATACCTCATCACCAAACAAGAAAAGTCTGCCTTGCTTAGAAGCATCAGTAAGCACCTCGCTCGTGATGAATACTTTAAGGAAGAAGTTTTAAGCCTTTATTTTGATACCAAAGATTATGACCTTGCCGTCCGCTCCATCGACCAGCCCGCTTTCCGCGAGAAAATCCGTGTCCGTGCCTACAACGTCCCAAAACTTAGTTCCAAAGTCTTTTTCGAAATTAAAGCTAAACAAAAAATTGGCAAGCGCAAAATCAGCTCCAAGCGCAGGCTCATCTTGCCGCTCAAAAGTTTTTACAAATATCAATCGGGCAAGGCCAATCTTGTTGAGCTAGCTAGCGAGTTTTCGCACAGCGACATCCAACAAATCCAAATTGCAAAAGAGCTAGATTATCTTTATAAATATTACCAGCTTCAGCCCAAAGTAGTTGTCTCCGCCAACCGCGTGGCCTACGTTGCTAAAGCCAACCCATCCTTTCGCCTAACCTTCGACGAGCATTTGCGTTTCCGCACCGACAAACTTCGCCTAGAAAAGGGAAGCACTGGCGAAGAATACTTCAAAAACACCACAGACCCCAAGCACGATATCATCATGGAAGTAAAAACCATGCCCACCATGCCCCCATGGTTTGTTAGCGAGCTGTCAAAGCTCCACATTTACCCAGCTCGTTTTTCTAAATATGGAAAAATCTATCAACTAATTAAAGAAAGGAAATAAATGTTTAACTCAATCTTCGACTCAACTTCGTCGGGTCTAAATATCACCACCATTATGCTCTGCTCGGCGGCTGCCTTGGCTCTTGGCCTTGTCATCGCCTTTGCGCACATGAAAACCTCTAAAACCTCCAAGAATTTTCTCGTTACGCTCACTATTCTTCCGCTTCTCGTTGAAGTCGTTATGCTTATGGTCAACGGCTCTCTGGGCACATCCATTGCCATTTTAGGGGCGTTTAGCCTTATTCGTTTTCGTTCCATTGCGGGCAACTCCAAAGAAATCTCAAGTGTTTTCTTTGCTATGGCTGTCGGTTTAGCCCTTGGCATGGGTCATGTGCTCTTTGCCGCCATCATTACCACCATCACCGTCGCCGTAATTATCACTTTGTCCAAAACCAAAATCTTTAATCTTTCTGCCCAACCTCAAACTCTAGAGATAACCATTCCCGAGGACCTCGACTACACCACCGCCTTCGACGATGAGTTCAAAAAATACACCTCCAGCCATGAGCTAGTTCGCTCCAAAACCACCAACATGGGCAGCCTTTACCAACTAACTTACGACGTTTGCCTCAAAAAATCCGTCAACGAAAAAGAGTTTCTCGATGCCATTCGCATCAAAAACTCCAACCTTAAAGTATTGCTAAGCCATGTTTCAAAGGAGGCGCTAATTTAATGAACGAAAATCAGTCATCAAACTCAGAAAAACAGGGGTCGGACGTTGTTTTGAGCGCGGATGAAACTTCCGAAACCACCACCACCAAAAATCAGTCAAAAACCGTCCCCAAAAAGCCAAAAACCAAAATCCTGCCCATGATTTTAATTCTTCTGGTCCCAGCTGTCATCATCGCCATTTGCCTAATTCTCGGCCAAGGGGCAAGCAAAACCTCCACCACCCCCAGTAACAACATCGACGAATCCTCCATTAACTGGGGAACCTATTCTGGCTCAACTATCGAGCTGTCAAGCTCTCTCAAAATTACTAGCGGTGGCATTTACACTCTTTCTGGCACTATCGCCGACGGGCTTATAGAAATCGACACCGACAAAGACGTAAAGCTAATTTTGAACGGTGTTTCCGTCACCAATTCTAACGGCCCAGCGCTCTACGTCGCCAATGCCGACAACGTAATTATCGAAACCGTCGCTGGCACCACCAACACGTTTACGGACTCCTCGGTTTACACCAACTGGGACGAAGACGTTTGTGCGGCTATTTTCTCGCACGACGACCTCGTACTTCAGGGCGACGGCAAGCTTGTTGTTAATGGTAACCACGAAGACGGTATTGTAGGCAAAGACGACCTAAAGGTAAGCTCTGGCACCATTGTCATTTCTGCCAAAGACGATGGCTTGCGCGGGCGCGATTCGGTTTACATTGTTGACGGTAACCTTCAAATTACTTCTGGCGGCGACGCCATCAAATCCAACAATTCCGAAGAAGTCGCCAAGGGCTACATTCTTATTGACGGAGGCACCTTAAACTTGTCTGCATCCGACGACGGCATCCATGCCGAAACTAGCCTAGAAATAAACGGTGGCACCATATCCGTTAAAAAATCATACGAAGGTCTCGAGGCTGGCAAAATCACCATTAACGGCGGCGATATTTCCATTGTTGCGTCCGACGATGGCCTAAACGCCGCTGGCGGCAACGACGCCTCCTCACCCAATTCCGCCCGCTATCAAACCTCATCTGGTAGCTATTCCATAAATATCAATGGCGGTTCCATCTATGTCGATTCCGCTGGCGATGGCATCGACTCCAATGGCGTCATTTACTTTAACGGTGGCAAAGTTGTTGTTGATGGCCCCGCAAATAGCGCCAATGGCGCCATCGACGCCGACGGTGGAGTAATTTATAACGGCGGCACGGTTATCGCTGTTGGTGGGTCTGGCATGGCGGTTGCGCCCAACGTCTCGTCGAGCAAATATTCCATTTCGGTGTTTTTCTCGCAAACCTATTCTGCTGGTACTACCCTATCCGTCCAAGACTCAGCAGAAAGCACAATATTAACTCACACTTCCGCTCGTACTTTCTCCCATGCCTCGTTATCGAGCGAGTCCTTCAAGGAGGGCGAAACCTACACCATTCTTATAAACGGCTCTGTATATACCACCGTTACTCTTTCTGGCAAAACCACTCAAATAAGTTCTGGAATGGGTGGCGGCATGATGGAGCAAGGCCCAAGTGGCCCAGCTGGGCAAGGTGGCGCCCGAAGGTTCTAGCAACTGCCGCCTCTGCCGTGCTATAATGACCTTATGCGCCCGTAGCTCAGCTGGATAGAGCGTATGGTTCCAGTCCATAAGGTCAGGGGTTCGAATCCTCCCGGGTGCGCCACTACGCCGACAAATCTCTAAATCTCTCCGACCCTTTACCTTTTAGATAGCCTGCCATAATCGCAATTAGTATTATATATACCACTAAAATTATCACCATTCCTAGTGTCTGCCCCAGCACTATCCCCAGTGCTACGGTTACGGCTATGGTTGCTACAGTCGCAAATAATCCCACAAAAGACGCCACCATTACTCCAGTACTTTGCTTCACCACTTCCGATTCGCTCTCTGCGTCAAATCTTGCATACTTCAGGTCAATTATTATGCCTAGCGTTTCCGTGGCTAGCGGAAAAATTACAATACCCATAAGTATCAAAAGCGCATCCATCAGCCCAAATGGCAACATGCACATCATAATAATTTCTCCCAAAACCAAAACAGGCACCATCAAAAGCATCGCCGCTCCAATTTTCCCTAGAAAAATTGTTATAGGAGCCACTGGCACAGTCTTAAGAATGTTAAAAGCCTTTCCTTCCAAAGAAATCATGGTAGCCGAAATAAATGTAAGCAAGCTCGAAAAAATCACCAGCGCCATTAGCACAAGTGGCACAAAATCTCTAAGCTGCTCCAAGCTAAACGGTGCTTCGGCCTTAATTAGCTCCGCCGCAAGGTCGCCAAACTTTAAGCTTATTCCTACAACCGCCACTAAGTATATCACCATCCCAAACGCCGTATTAGTTAGTAGTACTGGCGTATTAAAATATTTGCGGATTTCTTTTTTTATTAGCGCCCCCAAAACCGAACGCTTCTTGTAAATAAGTTCAGAAGAATTACTTTTCACTGTTCCTGCCGCACTAACCTTCGACACAATCTTAGTGTAAAACCTCGCCAGCATTACTACGCCCAAGGTAAATATTGCCAGATTGGCCGCTACAAAAGCCAACAACTTCCAGGCAGAAAAGTCCTTGGCTAGCTCAGCAAAAAGTCGCGCCGGATAGTATGCTTGCATAGCAGTATTTCCAAGCGTCGAAGCCGCCATCTCAGCATTATCCGCAAGGTTCCCAGCTTGCATCGCCAGAAGCACCGTCAAAAACAGAAATCCAAGTGAAAGCATAGCTTGCACCAAGCCATTCTTCTTAAACCTTGCCGATATCCCCGTCGTTATGGAGCCAATAACGGCCGATAGCACCACGGGTATAATTGGCAAAGTTATAAGACCAGTTATGGCTAGCAAATAAAACTCCACTCCATTGTTGGCATGTATAATATAAGCCACAATTGCTGGTAGTAAAAACAGGGAGTTATATAGTAGCTCAAACACATAAAACTTAAATATTCTTAGCCCTACTATCTGTGCTTTCTTTAGTGGAAGCGACATCAAAAGGTCGTTGTCCTTACAAGAATATAACAAGCTTCCTGATTTATAGATTCCCTCCACCACCGTCAGCAGAGTTGTTGCAGCCACAAAAATTGCTAGTATCAAGTGCTCGTTGCCACTTTGTTTAAGTGCGGCCGTCAAAGCGTTGGCATAACCAAATATAGACAAAAATGCTATTGCCGCCAAAGCTAAGGGTACTGTGTTTTTATTCTTTTTGTTTCTTGAATGATAGGTAAAAATCCGCATCCCCTCTGTCATCGAGGCCCTCACCAAGGAAAACAACTTGCCCATTACTCGCCCAACTCCAAGAATACTTTTTCCAGGCTCTTGTCGCCCTTTACTTCGCGCATCGAGCCAATTTTTACCAGCTTGCCTTTCTTTACAATCGCCACCCTGTCGCAAAGTTTTTCTGCCACATCAAGAATATGCGTAGAAAAGAAAATGGTTTTGCCGTCTTTTGTCATCTGGCGCATCACTTCTTTCATGTCAAAAATTGCTTTTGGGTCAAGCCCCACAAACGGCTCATCCATCACCAGCACCTCTGGCTCATGCGCTAACGCTGCAATTAGGGCCACTTTTTGCTTCATGCCGTGAGAAAACGATTTCAAAACATTGTTTAGCTCTTGTTTAATTTCAAACATCTTGGCATATTTTTCAATATTTTTTCGCCTCGTAAGTTCGCTTACGTCGTACATATCGCAAATAAAATTAATAAAATCAATCGCTTTCATTTCTTCGTACAGCTCTGGGTCGTCTGGTACATAAGCCATCTTTTTCTTGCACTCCACAGGTTTTTCTTTTATAGACACCCCATCAATTAGTATTTCGCCCTTGTCAAAATCGTGTATCCCTACCATCGCCTTTATAAGCGTAGTCTTGCCAGCTCCGTTATGTCCAATAAAAGCAAAGATTTCTCCTTGTTCCACTTTAAAAGAAATATCGTCAAGCGCCTTCTTGGTGCCATAGTTCTTAGTGACGTTTTTTATCTCAATCATAACCTCATTATATAGCCTATTGACTTTTTTGTATACTTGGCGTATAATAAAAATATACAGTTACTATCCGGCCGCAAGGTCGGAACTTTTAGTATTAAGCCAGTAACTTTCAGAAAGGAACTTATGGAAGGTCTCGACCTCAAACAAATGTCGGCCATGGTTAAAGTCATTGCCGAAGAAAAAAATCTCCCCGAGGAAATTGTCCTCGACGTCATTCAAATGGCTATTGCCGCGGCTTGGCGTAAAGACAACGGCGACAAAGACATGAATGTCCGCGCCGTTCTAAACGTCAATACTGGTGAAGCCGAAGTTTTTGTTGGACGTACCGTCGTAGAAGACGAAGTGGCCTATAATCCCTCCACCGAAATCCCTCAAAAAGAAGCTGGCAAAGGCAAAAACATTGGTGACCTCGTTGAAGAAAAACACAAAGTTTCCTCTTTTGGCCGCGTAGCCGCCCAAACGGCCAAGCAGGTTGTAATTCAACGCTTACGCGAGGCCGAACGTGACGCTGTTCTTGCCATGTTTGAAGACAAAATTGGCACCGTCATGACTGGCATGGTTGCTCGCGTCGAGCGCAATATTGTTCGCATCGACCTTGGGCGCGCCACTGGCATTATGCCTCGCTCCGAACAAATTGATGGCGAATACTACACAGTAGGCTCCCGCATCAAAGTCTACATAAAAGGTGTCGAGCGCGACGAGCGTGGTGCGCAACTTATTCTTTCTCGTGGTTGCTCCGAGTTCATCGAATACCTCTTCCGCCAAGAAGTTCCAGAAATCGAAAATGGCACCGTCGAAATCCGTGGCATTGCTCGCGAAGCTGGTCGCCGCACCAAAATTGCCGTCATGTCCACTGTTCCAGGTATTGACCCTGTTGGCACCTTTGTTGGTGGCCGTGGTGTTCGCGTCCAAGCCGTCATGAACGAAATCGGCGACCGCGAAAAAATCGACATTGTTACTTGGTCGGACAATGCCCCCGAATTCATCCGTGAAGCTCTTTCTCCAGCCGAAGTAGTCAAGGTGGAAATCAAAGATAAAACCGCCAAGGTTTTTGTTACCGAGGACCAACAGTCAATCGCCATTGGCCGCCAAGGTCAAAATGTGCGCCTTGCCAGCAAACTTACGGGCTTCGAGCTAGACATCGAACTAGCCAAAGCTCCCGAAAAGAAGAAAAAGAAGAACGTCGAAGATTCTCTCCTTTCCGCCATCGAAGAAAGCGAAGCATAACAGCCAGAAAAAATCCCCCAAGAAATTGGGGGATTTTTGATTGTGCTCAGAACTCTTCTGCCAAGAATACGCGCGGCCCATCAGAAATGGCTATATTAGTAGCGTCAATGTCCTTTCTCAGCTTTTCCCATGCATAATAGCCCGTAACCACAATCTTAAGGTTGGGGTTTGTATAAAGCAGTTTCAAAAACCGTTTCTTGTTGAGGTTGTAGCCAGTCAAAGGGTCGGACAACGTTGTGCTGGTTATCGAAACATAAAGCTCAATCTTCACGTCGGGAAAGTCTTTTCTAAGAAAGTCCAAAATCCTTTCCAGTCCCAGCGTAGGCGCAACCCTAGTAGCGCTCGTATAAAATACTATCCGCCTCAGGTTAACGGTTATCATGCTTTTAAGCTTCTCGTCGTAGGCCTCGTCATAGTCAAAAACAAACAGGTCCTTCTGGCTGTCGCTCCAAAAAAAGCCAACAGTCGGCGTTTCGGTGTTAAGGCTGCCAGTCCCAAAGAACTTAACAGCAAAGTTCTGGTCGGTGTAAGGTGCAAAGTAACTCATATTTTTCCCTCCCAAAAATAGATTTTCCATATTATATCACATGTTGTTAAAGCATGCAAATAACTATTGACGAAATCACGTAAGTTTTATAAAATAAAGACACTTATTTTACTTGTTTTTAACAATCAGATAAAAAGGAATCTATGAATCAATCCGAACAAGAACGCCGTGCGCGTCTTTTAAAACAGGGCGCCGAACGCCTACCCGACATCAAAAAACGTTTCGAAGAGTCGCAAAAACGCCACTTCAATTCCAACTTTGCTCCTGGCGGCAAAGACGAAAAACTCGTCCGCCAGCATACCACTTTTAGGCACACTCCCAAATCCGCCAAGCCTTCGTCAAAACCTGCCCACAAAACCAAGGCCGCCCCAAAGCCCATCAAAACCGAGGCCGAAAAACGCAAAGTCAATCTTAGTGTCTCTACACGCAAAGGCGAGATGGTCCATCACCAAAAAATGCTCTCCCAAGATGTCAATGCACAAGCCACTCAACACATTATTGGTATTCCTGTCAATAAATCTCGCTACAATGGTTACAAAGGCCAGCAGGTAACCAACTCCATGCTAAAAGCTGCTCGTCCTAACCCCGACGCCGTTCGTATCATCCCCATTGGCGGGCTTGGCGAAATTGGCATCGGTAAAAACATGACCATCATCGAGTATAAGTCCGAGATGATTATCGTTGACATGGGCGTCCTCTTTGCCGACAACGACTATCCTGGCGTCAACTACCTTATTCCCGACATCAAATATCTAGAAGACAATCGCGACAACGTTAAGGCCATTTGCTTTACTCACGCCCACCTCGACCATATCGGCGCTTGCCGTCATCTTTTGCCCAAGTTCAACTGGACTACGCCCATTTATGGCACCGATTTTACCCTTGGCATGATTAAAAAACAAATGTCCGAGCTAACCGACGTGCCCGACCTCAACTATTGCCCAGTCGACCCATTCAAACACGAAATAATCCAAGTTTCCGAACATTTTTCGGTTGAGTTTATCCATACTCTCCATTCTATTCCTGGCAACACCGCCATTGTCGTCCGCACCCCAAACGGCGTCATTTACCTCTCTGGCGACTGGCGCCACGAAGAAAACCCTGTTGGCATTCAAACCGACTATGCTCGCATCGACGAAATCGCCCAAAAAGAGGGAATTGCTCTCATGCTAAACGAGTCCACCAACATCGATTCTCCTGGCAAACACCCTCACTCCGAATTTGACGTCGGGGAAAACCTTGGTCGTGTCATGGACCATTACGCCTCTGGGCGCATTGTTGTTTCTTGCTTCTCGTCGCAAATTGGGCGCATCGAACTCATCTTAAAGGAAGCCGCCGCTCGTGGTCGTAAGGTCGCCTTCTCGGGGTTCTCCATGATTAACAACGTCGAAGTAGCTCTCCGCGCTAAGGCCATCAAGGTGCCAAAAGACACCATCATGAAAATGGAAGACATTATCAAACTCCCCGACGAACGCATCTGTATCGTCTGTACTGGTTCCCAAGGCGAGCTTAATGCCGTTTTGAACCGCATGATAACTGGCGCGCACAAGTTTATCAAAATTAAACCCACCGACACGATTGTCTTTTCCTCCAACCCCATTCCTGGCAACGAGCCACATGTTGTTTCTACCGTGGGCGGCCTTCTGCGCGAAGGTGCCACCGTCATCCAAAACGGCAAGTCTCACATTACCAACCTCGGCCCACTTCACCTTTCTGGTCACGCCTACTACGAAGACCATGTCGAGTTCGTTACTCGCCTCCACCCCAAAAACTACATGCCTTACCACGGCGAATTTTATATGCTTGAGCATAACGCCGAAATGGCGGAAAACGTCGTAGGTATCCCACGCGACAATATCATTTTGGCCGACAATGGGGACGTTGTAGAACTTTTGCCCAACCAAACCATCAAGAAAAATGGCCGTATTCCTGTTGGTAACAAGCTCTACGACGACGCCGACCAATCTGTCCACGAGGCCGTCGTTAAAGACCGCATTCATATTTCTCGCGAAGGCATTTTTGTCATTGTTCTAACTTTATCCAAAAAAACTGGGCGTCTAATCAAAACCCCCGACATTGTTTCGCGCGCCTTTATCTATCTCGACAATTCCGAAGAACTAATTGGTAAAATTCGCCACTATCTTCGCGCCAAAACCGATAAATCTATCTCCACCGACCCAGAGCTCAAAGTCCTAAAAGAAGAAGTCAAAGAAGACATCACTCACATCCTCTACGACGCCACTGGGCATACCCCCATCGTCATCCCAGTTATTAACAAGGTATAAACGCCTACATATAATTTTTGTTGTTTTTAAGCATTATCGTATATAATATATATAGCTAAACAAGGAAATAACTGCGATGCAAAACACTCCTCCCGATAAACCATCTGGAGATTCAAACAATGCTCCAGGCGGCGCCCCTGGTGGCTCAGCCACGAGCGCGTCTCATTCTGGCGCAACAACTTTTACCGAGGCAACAACCTCAACTGGCGCGGCTTATTCTTCAACCACTGGCGGAGAAAACGCTCTCCTCGTAACCACTGGCGAGTCAACTATCACCGATTCGGTTATAACTAAGTCTGGTGACGAATCCTCCGAGTCCTCCGACTTTTACGGAACCAACGCCGCAATTCTTGCGACTGGCGGCGTTTTAAACATCGACGGCGGCATAATTACAACTACTGGCGCCCATGCTAACGGCGTCTTTGCCTACGGTGACGGTAAAATTGTTGTAAAAAATACAACAATCAAGACTAACAACAATAATTCTGGTGGGATTATGGTAACTGGTGGTGGTACGCTCATGGCGGAAAACCTCACGGTCGAGACCTTCGGAAACTCCAGCGCCCCAATTCGCTCAGACCGCGGTGGTGGTACCATGACCATTTCTGGCGGCTCTTTCACTTCCACTGGCGTTGGTTCCCCTGCCATCTATTCTACTGCCGAAGTTTATGTTAAAAATGGCGCATCGCTAGTTTCCAAATCTTCCGAAGGAGTTGTCATCGAAGGAAGCAACTCTGTCCACCTAGAAAATATCACCTTAACCGACACCAACAACAGCCTAAACGGCAACTCAGAAACCTATAAAAACATTTTCATCTATCAAAGCATGTCTGGGGACGCAGAAGAGGGCACTGGCACTTTTTCTGCCACAAATTCTGTCATTACTACCAATCAAGGCGACACATTCTTTGTTACTAACACCACCGCCAACATCTCCCTAGAAAACAACCGTTTTGCAAACAACGATTCGGCCTCTGTCTTTTTGCGCGCTGGGGCTGGTAAATGGGGCAGCTCAGGAAATAACGGCGGCCATGTTAAGCTAAGTCTTAACTCGCAGGTTGTAGAGGGCGACATCGTTCTAGATAGCATTTCTTCGCTTTCTATGAGTTTACTAAACAGCAGCTACTATATGGGTGCCATCAATTCTGCTAACACTGCCACCAGCGCCACTCTCTCGCTCGACGCCACCTCTCAACTTATTCTTGCTGGCGATACCTACCTTTCCGAGTTTACAAATGCCGACACTTCTAACCAAAACGTCTATTCCAATGGCTACAAACTTTATGTTGCGGGTAGCGAAGTTGCAATTAACGGCTCCGAAATCCCAGAAACCCCCGAAGTAGTCATCGAAGAAACTCCACAAGTAGAAAACACACAAACCGTTGAGTCTGCTACTGTTGCTACGCAAGAAACCAACTATACCCCGTTCATTGTAGGTGGTGCGGCCATTCTCGTTATCATTGGCGCGGTTATCGCCTTCGTAATTCATAACAAAAAGAAAACCCCACCTGTTCCACCAGCTTCGCCCAAAACTCCACAAACCCCTCCCGACTTCTCGCAATTCGACGACGGCTCGGCATCTAATAACGGAACAACCTTTCCCAACCAATAGGTCAGATACCTCAAAGCGTCTGCCATTGTTATAGCCCACCTCAGAAGCGTGTGCTATAATATACTAGTCCCCGGATGGCGGAATTGGCAGACGCGCTAGCTTCAGGTGCTAGTCCGAGCAATCGGGTGCAGGTTCAACCCCTGTTCCGGGGACCAAAATAGGGCTAAAACAAAAGTTTAGCGACAAGACCACCAGATATATAATATTTCCCTAGATACGTCAAACTTTGGCGTATCTTTTTAATCTAAAGAAAGGAAAAATGTATCCCAAAAAATCCACCAAAAGGCGCGTCGCAGCGTATGCGCGCGTTTCTACCGAGCTCGACGCCCAAACTCGAAGTTTTGAGTCGCAAATTTCTTACTATAAAAAGCTCATAACTAAAAACCCAAGTTGGGAGCTTGTAGAGATTTTCTCCGACGAGGGTGTCTCAGGAACAAACTATCGCCGTCGCTCTGGATTTAATAAAATGCTCACCTCGGCAAACTCTGGCAAAATTGACCTAATATTAACCAAGTCAATTTCCCGTTTTGCTCGCAACACAGTTGATGCCCTAACCGTTACGCGCGAGCTAAAATCAAAAAACGTCGAGGTCTTTTTCGAGAAAGAAAACATCAGCTCTTTCGACCCAAAATCCGAGCTAATTTTTACAATTCTTTCTTCTGTCGCTCAAGAAGAATCTCGCAGTATTTCCGAGAATGTCCGCTGGGGAATCGAACGGCGTATGGAAGCTGGCAAGATTTCTGCCCCCTGGAAAAACTTCCTTGGCTTCAGTCAAACAAAAGACGGCGTTCTGGTTGTGGACGAGTCGGAAGCAAAAATCGTTCGTCGAATTTTTGCAGAGTTTCTTGATGGCGCCTCAATAAGAAAGATTGCTCGCAATTTAACCATTGACCATGTTCCAACTCCCCGCAAAAAATCAACTTGGTCTCCCGAGACAATTAGAAACATTCTAAAAAATGAAAAATATCAAGGCGACGCAATTCTAGGAAAAACTTATGTCGAAGATTTTTTAACCAAGAAAGTAAAGAAAAACCACGGCGAGAGACGTCAATTTTATCTAAAGAACTCTCTTCCAGCCATTGTATCTAGGGAAACTTTCAAAGAAGTTCAAAGGGAGCTAAACCGACGAAAGACAAAATAAATCACAAAACTCTCGCGATTGCGAGAGTTGTTTTATCGGCAGCCAAAGCAAGCCGACACAGAAGACCGCACCGAGAAAGAAGCTCCATTATAAGAAATAGGTCAATATTAACATATAATAAAACATGTTATTATTTGACCTTTGTACTTTTTATTTTACGCTTATGGTTTGCAAAAGTCAAGAAGTTTACATAAACATTTTCTAACAGAGAAAAGACAATAAAATTATCTAGACTTTGGTTACCGTCGTGCTATAATGAAAATCAGAAGACTTAGTGTCCAGTGAAGACAATAAAAAAGGACACTATAAACTATGTCTAAAAAACTAATTGCTGGCGCAGGTGTTGTTGCGTCTTTTGCGGTAGCTTTGGCTCCTCTTGCCACTTTCGCCGCTGATGCTGGCTGGAACTCCGATCAGCACACAGATACTTTGAACGTTACCGTTCTCCCGACCTGTGCTTTCGGTGCGGCTACTGCAACCCCGATTGATGGGATTACCCACAACACTAGCCCGAACTCTGCTAACGGCCCGACGGTTGGAACACCTGATCCAGCCGTTTCTGGCGCTACGAACAATGCGACTTGGGCGGATGGAACCGACAATCATCTTGGCATGACGCCAGATGCTAGTGGGCAAGGCGAAAACGTTACAAGCGATACTGCTTACTACCGCATCTTCGCCGGTACTTATGACGCTTCGATGGGCACTACAACCCTTACGGTCGTCTGTAACCAGAACAATGGTTATAAGATCTTCACGCAAGCTGCCAACCTTAGCGAGGGCACCGAAACTATCGATATTAAAGCAGCTACCGGCGAAGGCACGCCGTCCGCTACGGTCACCGGCTATACCATCACAGTTGCCGATGATGAAAGCACGGGCGCAACCTTAGCTCAGGTTACTGGTACTACTAAAATTGCCACTGTAACGAACGGCGCTGCTTCTGCTGCCGATGGCGACTCCTATACTTACACTTACGGTATTGGCGTTGCTCCAACTCAGAAAGCTGCAACTTACACTGGCAATGTTGTTTACACCCTCGTCCAACAGCTCGGCGGCAACTAATTTAGCCTAAAAACTAAATCGCACCAAAATCTCCCCTTTTGGGGAGATTTTTGGCACTCGTATAAATATGGCGCCACGACGGAAAGATTTCTCGCTTTATTTATGTTATTATATACATATGAAAACCACTATCAATTTGGACTACGATTTAGCTACCGAACTAATTGACGCCATTAAGTCAGACCCTATGGGTGGCTGGTTTGATTTGCCAGACCAGTTCCCCGAAGCCGAACTTGCTCGCCTAAAGGACGTCGCCAAGGCAGTGTCGGACACGTCCGACTTTCTTGTCTGCATTGGCATCGGTGGCAGCTACCTAGGCACCCGTGCCGTTTACGAAGCTCTCGATTTGGGCGCTACTGCCAAGTGTCGGCTACTTTTTGCGGGCAACTCTTTAAGTTCCCGCGAGCTTAAAAAGGTCTTGCAAATCCTAGAGGGGCACGATTTTTCCTTAAATGTAATCAGCAAATCTGGTACCACCCTAGAGCCCGCCATTGCATTCCGCATCCTTAAACAAAAGCTAGTCGAAAAATACGGCGAGGCCGAAGCCAAAAAGCGTATAATCGCCACCACCGACCCAGAAGTCGGCGCACTTCGGGCCGAAGCCACCACTAACGGCTACGCCACTTTTGACGTTCCCTTGGGTGTGGGTGGCCGCTATTCCGTCCTTTCCGCAGTTGGGCTGTTTCCGCTAGCCGTAGCGGGTTGCAACATCGACGCTCTGCTTCAGGGCGCTTGCGACTGTAAAGAAACCCAGCTATCTAGCAGCTCCATCAAAAACTCCATGCTCATTTCTTATGCATTCTCTCGGTTTTATTTATACGACGAATGCGGCTGCGACGTAGAAGTGCTAGCCAGCTTTGAACCTTGTTTGCAATACTTTAACGAATGGTGGAAACAACTGTTTGGCGAGTCGGAGGGGAAAGACAAACAAGGCATTTTCCCAGCCTCTGTCATTTATTCCACCGACCTTCACTCGCTTGGTCAGTATATGCAGGAAGGCCGTCGCAACATTTTCGAAACCTTTCTTAGGTTCTCTCCCGAAAAATCCTCGCTCCTAGTGCCTTCTCTAAAAGACGATTCCGATGGTCTTGCCTACCTCGAGGGCAAAGCCATGAGTGACATTTCCGACACGGCACTTCAGGCCACCGTCCATGCTCACGACGCTGGTGGCATCTCCACCTTCGTTATCGAAGTGTTCGACGAAGATAGCGAATATGGTGTTTCCGAAAAATCTCTTGGGTTTCTTATTTTCTTTTTCGAAACTGCTTGCGCAATTTCTGCCATGCTTCACGGCGTAGATCCATTCGACCAGCCTGGCGTAGAAAAATACAAAAAAGAAATGTTTAGGCTTCTTGGTAAACCTGGTTTCTAAAGAAAGGATATATAATATGGTCAAAAAACGTGTAGTCATAGCTCTTGGCGGAAACGCCCTCCAAAAAAACGGCGAGGTAACCGCCGAGGCTCAAAAAGCCGTTGCTAAAAAAGTTGGGGAGCTAATTGCCAGTCTTTCTTCCAAGTACGAAATCGTCGTGGCGCACGGTAATGGCCCACAGGTAGGCAACATTCTCATTCACGAAGAAACAGCTTCTTCCGACAAAGCTCCAGCCATGCCGCTCGAAACTGCCGTTGCCATGAGCCAAGGCCAAATTGGCTATTGGCTAGCCCAGTCCATTTCTAATGCTTTCACTAAAACTGGCCATCAAAAAAAGGTGGTTACCGTAGTAACGCAAGTCGAAGTCGACAAAAACGACCCAGCCTTCAAAAACCCAACCAAACCCGTGGGCCAGTTTTATTCTGAAAAAGAAGCCCTAAGGCTTGCCAAAGAAAAAGGTTGGCTTGTTAAAGAAGATTCTGGCCGAGGTTACCGTCGTGTTGTGCCTAGCCCCAAGCCCAAATCCATTGTCGAAAAACGCGAAATCCTCGACCTCGTTCGCTCGGGTGCCATTGTTATTGCCGCTGGCGGTGGCGGTGTGCCAGTTTATCGCACTAAAGTTCTGCGCATTCTTAAAGGTGTTGATGCCGTAATCGACAAAGATTTTGCCGCCGAAAAGCTTGCCGAGCTTATTAAAGCCGACATGTTTATTTCCGTTACGGCCGTAGATTATGCCTACCTCAATTTTGGTCAACCCAACCAAGTTGCCCTCAAAAACCTCACCCCCAAAGAAGCCGAATATTACAGCAAGCAAGGTTTCTTTAAGGCTGGCTCCATGCTTCCCAAAATTATCGCCACCACCGAAGTCGCCAAAAAAGGCAAAATTGGCATTATTTGCTCGCTTAACAACCTGGAAGACGCTCTAAAGCTTAAGTCTGGCACCATCATCAGCAAGTAACGTTATTCTTTAATTTTTATTTTGCTTATGCTAAAATATTATTATGGAGAATTTATATAACTTAACCAATAAAGTCCCCACCAAGAAGGACTTTATTGATACGTCCGACTTTGACCAAGCGGAAATTCTTGACATCGTCAAAACCGCCGTCATTGTCCGCGACTACATCAAGTCGGGTGGGATTCTCGACACACTTTATCACAAAAACCTTGCCATGCTTTTCGAGCAAAAGTCCACGCGTACGCGAGTTTCTTTTGAAGTTGCTATGAGCCAACTTGGTGGCCATGCACTAAACCTCGCACCTGGCGCCATTCAGCTTGGCGCTCACGAAACCATCGAAGACACCGCTCAGGTTCTTGGCCGAATGTGCGACCTCATCATGGCTCGCGTCGACCGTCATGCTTCCGTTGCGGCACTAGCCAAATATGCCCAAGTGCCAGTCATCAACGGCATGTCCGACTACAACCACCCCACTCAAGAAATTGGCGACATCATCACCATTTTGGACAATCTCCCAGCCGACAAAAAGTGGAACGACGTTAAGGTTGTGTTTGTGGGCGACTGTACACAAGTTTGCGCCAGCCTCATGATGATAACCACTAAACTCGGCATGCACTACGTCCATTATGGCCCCGAGCATAAACTTCTTTCCGAGGAATACCAAGCAATTGGGCGAGCCAACTGTGAAAAATATGGTGGCTCCGTTACGGTTACGTCCGACCGCGAAGCCATAAAAGGTGCCGACTTTGTTTATACCGACGTATGGTATGGCCTTTACGACAAAGAAACCCCAAAAGAAGTCTATATGAAAGATTTCTATCCCACCTTCCAGGTCAACGACGATTTAATGTCGGCTACTGACAACCCAAATTGCAAGTTTATGCACTGCTTACCAGCCAACCGCAACGAAGAAGTCGCCGACTCCGTTATGGATGGTAAAAACTCCATTTGCTTCGACCAAGCCGAAAACCGTCTTACTGCTCAGCGTGCACTTTGTTTGTATTTTGGTGGTGTCGCTCAAGCGACGTTAGATTATATTAAACAACAAAAGGAGGGCAAAGAATAAAATGCCAACAAAAAAACCTAAGTTTAGGCTGTTTAGCGCTGTACTCGCTACGGTCTGTATCGTGCTAGTGATAGATGCCGTCGCACCAACGGCCTCCATTGGCAATTCACAATATATCTGGTGGATAATCATGATTCTCGGCTTCTTTATCCCCTATGCACTCATTTCTGCCGAGCTGGGCACACAATATCCGTCCGAGGGCGGTATGTACACCTGGGTCAAAAAAGCTCTCGGTAAAAAATGGGCAGGTCGTGTGGCCTGGTTTTACTGGGTTAACTTTCCGCTTTGGATAGCTTCTCTTGCCGACCTCTGCACAACCCTTATCATGCAGTCATTTGGCGTAGAGTTGTCGCTTACGGCAGTTTTGCTAATTCAAATCGCCTACATAGCCCTAATTACCATCCTGGGCATGCTTCGCATCTCTCAGTCGGCTTGGGTTGCCAATTTGGGCGCTATTGTTAAGTTTATCGTGCTTGCAGGCATCGGTTTTATCGGCATCTACGTCTTTGCCAAACACGGCTCGGCTAACCCTGTCGAAAGTTGGCACGATCTCATGCCGCTGGTCGCCGAAGGCGGTGGCATCGATTGGACTGGTGTATCGTTTGTATCGCTCATCATCTTTAACATGCTTGGCTTCGAAGTAGTCGGCACCTTTATCGATGACATGGATAACCCCAAAAAGCAAATCCCGCAAGCTATAATTCTTGGCGGTATTTTAATTGCTCTGTTCTACCTTCTTCCAAGCTTCGCCATGGGCGTAGCAATTCCGCTAGACGACATTGCTACCAACTCTGGCCTACTCGAATCGTATCAAGTCTTGCTCGAAGCTGTCGGTCTTTCCGCTGGTGCCATTAGCGCCATCATTACCGTTGTTGGCTGTATGTTCATCTACACCCTAGTCGCCAACATCTCCTCTTGGCAGTTTGGTGTTTATTCTGTTACAGCCTATGCCGCCAAAGACGGTATTTTCCCCAAATCTTGGCGCAAAACCAACAAAGAAGGTGTGCCCTACATGGTTTCTATTTGGACTTCCATTGTTGCGGCCATACTTGCCGTTGCTGGCATTATTATTGCCTACTGCTTCCCAGAAATGGAAGAGCTGTCCAATATGTTCTGGGCATTCTTCGACTTGTCGCTAGTTTGTCTGCTAGTCGGCTACATCCCAATGTTCTTTGCCTTTATGAAGCTCCATAAGAAAGGCGTTCAGGACAAAAAAGGCTACTGGATTTCTGGTGGCGGCCTTAAGACTGCGCTCTATGGCATTGTACCAGTCGTTATGCTTGGCATTTCCTTGTTCTTTACGCTTGTTCCTGAGTTTAGCCTAGAGGCCATTGCCGACAATAAAATCCTCATCATCTCTACGCTCGTCTGTGTAGCTATTGGCGAGGTGCTAGTCTTCCGCGCTGGTAAAAAAGACGAAGCAAGAAAGGCTCTCCGCCGTGCGAATAGTAGATAGTACTCCCAAAAAAGATGGTTTTTACATGCCGTCCGAACTTTCCGAACATGCCGCCACCTATCTTCTCTGGCCCGAACGCCCCGACAACTGGCGGGGCGGGGCCAAACCCGCACAAAAGGCATTTCGTCAAGTTGTCGAAACCATCGCCAAATACGAGCCCGTGGTGCTTGGCGTCAACCAGTCCCAATATCTTCATGTGCTTGGCATGAATATGCCTAATGTTCAAGTCGTAGAAATATCCAACAACGATTCGTGGATAAGAGATACTGGCCCTACCTTTGTCGTCAATGACAAGGGCGACATGCGCGCTGTCGACTGGGCCTTTAATGGCTATGGCGGACTATATAACGGTATCTACTTCCCATGGGACCTAGACGACCAAATTGCCGCCAAAGTTTGCGCCATCGAGGGAGTCGATCGCTACCGCACCGACGATTTCGTGCTCGAAGGTGGCTCAGTTCATAGCGATGGTGAAGGTACTCTCCTCGTTACCGAAGAAACCTGCCTAGATAAAGGCAGAAACCCCAACCTCACCAAGGAGCAAATCGAACAATACCTACTTGACTATTGCGGTGCCGAAAAAGTCCTTTGGTTGCCATACGGCATCTACAAAGACGAGGACACCAACGGCCATGTCGACAACATTTGTCAATTCGTAGCTCCTGGAAAGGTGGTACTGGCCTGGGAAGATAACGAAAAAGACCCACAACACGAACGTAGCAAAAAAGACCTCGAATACCTAGAGTCTGTTACCGATGCCAAGGGCAGAAAACTAGAAGTAATCAAAATCCATGTTCCTAACCCCATCACCATCACCAAAGAAGAGTCCGAAGGCGTAGACGTAGTGGACGGCACCTTCCCGCGCAACGAAGGCGATCGCTTACCAGCCAGCTATATCAACTATTACAACTGTAACGGCGCTATCATCTTACCCATTTTTAACGACCCGCACGACCAAGCCGCCATCAACATACTCCAAGATTGCTTCCCCGACCGCAAAGTCGAGCCAATCTATGCTCGCGAGATTCTACTTGGCGGTGGCGACATCCATTGCATTACCCAGCAAGTGCCATTAGCCTAACCCCCCTAGCAGCTTGCGCCCAAAAGATATAGCTTAGCGAAAGACCACATAAAAAGTGTGGTCTTTTTATTTTTTATTCTGTTTATGTTAATATATATTATATGGAGAATCTTAGTTACAAAGGCCCTATTGTCTTAGCAGTTTTAGATGGAGTAGGCTTAGCCCCAGTTGGCCCAGGCAACGCTGTCGCTGCCGCCCATACCGAATTTTTAGATTACGCATCTAATCACTATCTCAACATTCCTCTAAACGCTTCTGGCGAAGCCGTTGGGGTGCTCCCAGGCGACATGGGCAACTCCGAAGTTGGGCACAACACTCTTGGCTCGGGCCAAATTGTTAAACAAGGTGTCGCCAAAGTTCAGGACGACCTTGCTTCGGGCAAAGTGTTCGAAACCGAGGCCTGGCGCAAAGTCATCGACAATCTCCACAAAAGCCCCAGCTCCACCCTCCATTTCTCTGGCATTTTTTCCGATGGCAATGTTCACTCGTCTATCGCTCACCTAGAAAAGCTCATTCAGCAGGCTAGCACCGAAGGCATTGCTCACATCCGTATTCACCTCGTGTTTGATGGCCGTGATGTTCCGCCCCAAAGCGAACCCAAATACATCCGCCGCCTAGAGGCATTTCTTAAGTTTTTCAACGACAAAGGTAAAGATTATCGCATTGCTTCGGGGGCTGGGCGCATGGTCGCCGTGGCCGACCGTTATGGCAACGATTGGGGCATGGTAAAAAAAGGTTGGGACATGATAGTCCACGGCGTAGCCGAGCACGCTTTCTCCTCTGCCGAAGAAGCCGTCCGTGCTTTTCGCAAAAAAGACCCCTCCATTCAAGACCAATATCTTCCCGCTTTTGTGGTCGTAAACAAAGACAAGGCTCCCATCGGTACAGTCGAAGACGGGGATAGCTTTATCTACTACGATTTTCGCGCCGACCGTGCCATTGAAATTGCCATGGCGTTTACCTATCACGACTTTCCATACTTCAACCGTTCCATGGATGGCCGCAACATCTCTTGTGGCAATACTTGCCCGAACGTCGTTTTTGCTGGTATGACCGAATACAATTCTGACACCCATGTGCCAGCGCTCACTCTCGTCCCCCCAGTCACCATCGAAAACCCCCTAAACACATTTCTGGCTCGCCACCACGTTTCTCAACTTGCCATTTCCGAAACCGCCAAGTTTGGGCATATCACCTATTATTTTAACGGCAATTCCTATCAAAAAGCCGAGGGCGAAGAACACATTAAAATAGACTCCGACACTTTGCCGTTTGACACCCGCCCTTGGATGAAGTCCGCCGAAATCACCGACGCCTGTTTAGCAAACCTCGACAAATACAAATTTGTCCGCCTTAATTTCCCAGGCGGCGACATGGTTGGTCATTTTGCCGAACTAGAGCCAACCATTGCCGCCATAGAAGCTATCGACATCTCGCTTGCTCGCATCGCCCGTCGTGTAGATGAACTTGGTGGCATGCTAATCATCACCGCCGACCATGGTAATGCCGAAGAGCTTCTGGATGGTACTGGTCAGCCCAAAACCTCACACACCACCAACAAAGTCCCCTGCATTTTTTACGACAACACCGAAAACCGCACCAAATACACACCTTCGCCCAATGTCGTAAATCCAGGGCTGGCCAACGTCGCCCCCACCATCGCCGCCCTAATGGGTTTCATCGACACTCCGCCCTCTTGGCACAACTCTCTTCTCGTTTCTGGTGAGTTGCGCTAACCAAAAAAACTGCTATGATAAAAGAATCAAAACCAAATGGAGGTAAATCATGCCTATTACTAAAGCCATAATTCCAGTTGCAGGCTGGGGGACGCGCCGTCTTCCTATCACCAAAATCATCGAAAAGTCCATGCTTCCCGTAGGCAACCGCCCTTTGGTTGACTACTCCGTCCAAGAGCTTATCAAAGTCGGTGTTACCGACATTTATATGGTTATCTCTAACGTCGAGCCTTGCCAAGTTCGCGAGTTTTACAAAGATAACATCGCCCTCAACCTTTATCTCGAGGCAAGGGGCAAAAAAGACCGTCTTGAACTTGCCAAAACTCTGCCAAACAACGTTAAAATCCACTATGTCTCTCAAGACCCGTCCGACAAATACGGCACCGCCGTCCCTGTGGCTATGGTTGCCGAAGAATACAACCTAAACGAACCAGTTTTTGTTTTTATGGGTGACGATTTTATCTGGAACCCAGGCGGCGAATCTGCTGCCGAGTCGCTCCTGAAATCCGTCAAAAACGAAGACGAGTCTGCATTGCTTGGCATCACTCACCCAAAATCCGCCCTTCTAAACGGTGGCGCCATTACCGTCAAAAATGGCAAGGTTGCTTCCATCAAAGAAAAGCCAAGTGAAGCCGAGCTTACGGGGCTTTCTTCTGTTAGCAAATACATCATCTCTCCCAAGCTTATGCAAGAGATTGTTGAGTACGTCCACGCTCACGATTTTGGCCCAATGGACCAAGAATACATGATTACCGACCCATTTGCTAGCTTCATCAAAAAGGGTGGCATTATGCGGGCCGCTCCCACTTCTGGCGAATATCTCGATGGCGGTTCGCTCGACGGCTGGGTGCATGCCAATAACGTTGTCTGTGGCGCAAAATAATCTTTTTTGAGCGCGGAGCAAACTTCCGAAAGTTTTGCGCAGAAAATGTAAAAATAACAGAGATAAAATGGGAAAAATACGAGCAGAATATACTTGCAACGAATGTGGCGCAGTTTTTTCTAAGTGGTCTGGCAAATGCCTCAACTGTGGAGAATGGAACACACTTGTCGAAACTACCCCCAGCGTTTCTGCGGACGGCAAAAATGCTTTGTCGCGCTCGCAAATTTCTGGCAAAAAACTCGAATATGTCAGCATCAAATCCATCATTCCGTCTGAGTCTAAGCTCCGCCTAAAAACTGGCTTCCCAGACCTAAACGGTGTGCTGGGTGGCGGTTTCCTTAAAGGCTCGGTGACTCTCCTTACTGGACAACCCGGCATCGGCAAATCAACTTTGCTTATGCAAATATGCGCCGAAATTGCTAAATACCACCCCGTCCTTTATATTTCTGGCGAGGAATCGGCTGGGCAAGTTAAGCTTCGCGCCGAACGTCTTGGCGCAGAGTCCGACAAGCTATCTTTTGCTTCTTCTACTTCTGGAAACGACATTGCCAAAACCATCGAATCTGGTGACTTTGATTTTGTGGTTGTAGACTCCATTCAAACTCTGTCCATAGCCGAAATCTCCTCCGCTCCAGGCGGTGTTTCGCAGGTCACCAACTGTGGCAACCTAATTATTCGCGCCGCCAAATCCACCGACACAGCCGTGGTTATCGTCGGCCATGTCACCAAAGAAGGAACTCTAGCTGGGCCAAAAGTCCTCGAGCATCTTGTGGATGTTGTGGTTAATTTTGAGGGCGATCGCTACGGTGGGTTCAAAACCGTCCGTGCTATTAAAAACCGCTTTGGCTCTACTAGTGAAGTAGCCATTTTTGAAATGGCCGAATCTGGACTTAAAGAAGTCAAAAATCCTTCCGCCGCCCTACTAGCCGAGCGCCAAAACACCGACGGCTCCATTATCTTGGCTACTCTCGAAGGCGCACGCCCACTGCTGGTAGAAATCCAAGCTCTGGCCTCTAAAACCACTTTTGGCTATCCTAACCGCACCGCTTCGGGCTTCGATCTCAACCGTCTCAAGCTTCTTATTGCTGTTCTCGAGCGTCGCACCAAGCTTAATCTTTACGACCAAGATATTTTTATCAACGTAGTTGGTGGCATCAAAATAAACGACTCTGGTGCCGACCTAGCCATCTGTCTCGCTATTGCCTCCGCCGTAGCCAAGCGCAAGCTAAACGAAGATTATGTGGTTTTTGGCGAGGTTGGTTTGGGTGGCGAAATTCGCTCAGCCTTTCGTCCCGACCAGCGTATCGCCGAGGCCAAAAAGCTTGGTTTTACTCACGCAATTGCCCCTCGCACCATCAAAGACAAATTCGTCATTCCTGTTACCGACCTTCGTCAAACTTTAATCTCTCACGTCAAATGACATTTTTTAGAGCGCAGGTCAAACTTCCGAAATCTCAACCCAATAAAAACAGAGGCAAACCATTGTGCGTATTTTAGGAGTCGACCCAGGCACTGGCATTTGCGGTTTTGGTGTTTTGGAGGTCCCCAAAAAAGGCACACCAATTTTAATCGATTCTGGTGTTATCTCAACTCCGCCCCACACTCCACTAAAAGAGCGCCTTTTAGATATCTTTAATTCACTCCATGATATAATCCGCGAAGATAAGCCCGATTGCATCTCCATAGAGAAGCTATTTTTCATGCAAAATATCACCACAGGAATATCCGTAGCCGAGGCGCGCGGAGTCGTGCTTTTAGTGGCGGCGCAAGAAAATTTACCTATTTTTGAGTATTCCCCCAACGAAATTAAAAAAGCCATGACTGGCTATGGCCATGCTGACAAAAAACAAATGCAAGAAATGGTGCGAGTTTTTCTTAAAATGGACAGAGTAATAAAGCCCGACGACGCCGCCGATGCTGTTGCTGCTGCCATTGTCCACAGTATGTTCAGAAAAACATTATGATATAATACTGGCATGATTTCTCATATCAAAGGTACCCTAGAAGAAAAATTTGGCAATAGCATTATTGTTGATGTTCATGGTGTCGGATACGAAATAACAGTCACAAGCCTAGACTTCGAAAGTCTCAATTTGACAGATAACGTCAAACTCTACACTTATCAAAAGGTCTCCGAAAACGACATCTCCCTATATGGCTTTACTAGCCTAGCCGCCAAAAAGCTCTTTGAGCTTTTACTCTCCGTTAATGGCATTGGCCCCAAAGCCGCCATCTCTATTCTTTCGCTAGCCTCACCAGAAGAAGTTAGAAATGCCATTGCTAATGCTGACTCGGCTTTTGTTTCCAAAGCCACTGGCGTCGGAAAAAAATCCGCTGAGCGTGTTATTATCGACCTTTCCGATAAAGTTGGCCTTCCGACCCATTACGGCGCAACCGTCGCAAACCTTCCAGCTGCCAAGAAAGAAAACGATGAAGCGCTTGATGCGCTTATTGCGCTTGGATTTCCGCTCAAAGAGGCCACTGCCGCACTTGAACATGTTGACCCATCTCTCCCAGTCGACGAAAGAATCCGTCTTGCGCTTAAGAAGTAAATGTGCTAAAATACGCATAATTGTCTAATACAAAGGTTTAAAATGAGTTTTTCTATCCTACAAAAAATTGGTGAAGCCCAGAAAAAGTCCGCCGTCGTCGATGTTCGTTCTGGCGACACCGTCAAAGTTACTCAAAAAATCAAAGAAGGCGAAAAGTTCCGCTCTCAGGCTTTTGAAGGCGTCGTTGTTCGTGTAGACCGCAAAGAGTCTCATACTGCTCGCATTGTGGTTCGCAAAATTGCCTCTGGCGTTGGTGTCGAAAAATCTTTCTTGCTCCACTCTCCACTTGTCGAAAAAGTAGAAATCGTTCGTCGCGCCAAAGTTCGCCGCAACAATCTTTCCTACCTTCGCAACCGCTCTGGTAAATCCGCGCGTCTTCTAAATAAAGATTTCGACCGCGCCGCCGCAAACGACCTCTCTAAGGCCGAAGCCGTCATCGAGTCCGAAGCTAATTCTGCTGAAAATCTCGAAGAAGCCAAAAATCCCAAAGGTTCAGCCGAGCCAGAAGAATAAAAAGCTAGAAAAATAACCAGTCAAAAGTAGTCGCCCCAAAAAGGGGCGATTTTGTTATGCTATAATTTTTCCATGAAGGCCATTCTCGGTATCGACGAAGTTGGGCGCGGGCCTTGGGCTGGTCCGCTTGTTGTCGGCGCCTGCATTTTAGGCCCAGCCATAGAAAAGCCTAGTTTCTCAGAGCAACCCAGCAACTCAAAAAGGGTTAACTCTCAAGAACAATCTTATGTCCAAGGACAACCCAGCAAGTCCAACTGGATTGATTCGCTCACCGACTCAAAAAAACTTTCTCCTAAACGTCGCGAAACTTTAGCCAGCCAAATTTATAAACACGCGTCGGCTGTTGGCCTTGGTTGGGTTTCTAGCAGGGAACTAGACCAAATTGGTTTAAGCAAGGCGCTTTCGCTAGCTACTAGGCGTGCCATTTACGAAATTAAACTAAAACAAGTACCATTTTCAGAAATCATCATTGACGGCACCTTAAACTTCCTTAAAGATACGCCACTCTCAAACTATGTAACCACGCTCAAAAAAGCCGACCTTCTCATAAAAGAAGTTTCCGCTGCCTCCATCGTAGCAAAGGTGGCACGCGACCATTACATGGCTTCACTCGCCGAAAGCTACCCTAATTATGGTTTCGAAAATCACGTCGGTTATGGTACCGCAGCCCACCGTGCCGCGCTAGAAAACTTTGGCCCTTGCCCCGAACACCGATTTTCGTTTGCACCAATCGCTAAAATCTCCTCCAGCACATGCAAAGAACAAACTAAAGTCGGCCTTTACACTTCCACCCAAAAAGGGAATCACGCCGAAAATCTTGTTGCGGAATACCTTTCGGAACGTGGTCACCAAATTGTCGCCAGAAACCATCGTACCAAGTTTTACGAAATCGACATCATCTCCACTTATGGCAATAACATTTATTTTACCGAAGTAAAATACCGCGAGTCCAGTTCCCATGGTGGCGCCGTTTCCGCCATCACCCCCGCCAAGCTGCGTCAAATGACTTTCGCCGCCGAAGCTTTTTTGCAGTATTCTCCGTTTTTGGCTCAAAACTTTTCTCCCCTTCTTGCGGCCGCTTTTGTGTCTGGCAGCGATTTTCATATTGACGATTGGTTTGAATTATCCGCCTAAAAAGCTTATAATTAAAAACATAAACTAACAAGGTCATTTTTTTGGAAGATTGTCACAAAGGCGAGCCTTTTCCTCCAGCCGCTCCCCTAAAATTGTCGAATCGTGAAATCCGCGAGCTTCATCGCAAAGTTCGTCACCACATTAGTTCACGCAAACGCTCGCATAAAGCCGTCTTGATTTTGTCGCTGTCATTGTTTTTCCTAATTCTTGGCGTCGGTGGGTTTTATGCCTACGCCATTTCAAAGGCCAGCGTTTCCTTTCGGCTTCTCGGCAGCACCGAGGAGTTTTTAACCACCGAGGAATCTTTTGCAGACAAAGGTTTCTTAGCTTCCTATTGTGTACTCGGCCATTGTCAAGACATTTCCTCGGAAGTTGTCATAGAAAACCCCAGCGCCTCGGCTATTTCTTCTCGCTTGCCAGGCGAATACACCATTACCTACCGCCTAAACTATGCCGAACGCACTTTTTCAGAAACTCGCAAGTTGGTTATTCTTGATGTTCTTGCCCCCGAGCTTGTTCTTAATGGCGAGCAGGCCATTGGTTTGTACGTTGGTGACATCTGGCTAGACCCTGGTTTTACTGCCACCGACAATGTCGATGACAGCCTTACCTCAAGTGTTGCAGTGTCGGGAAGCGTTGATACCTCTCGCTCGGGCGTCTACCTAATTAGCTACTCGGTTTCCGATTCTTCCGATAACTCCGTTACTCAAAATCGCATTGTCCAAGTTTTTGAGCGCCGTTACACTTTTAGCCCCACTCCTACGGCCAGCTTTGCCGACCTAGAAGCCTATATCGAAGCGCACGGTTGGGATTTGAGCTTTGGCTACAAAAACTTCGAGCAAAACTTTGTCTACGCGCGTGGTTATGAACGGGTTTATTACGGCGCATCGCTTGTTAAAACCCTTGACGCACTCTATGCCTACGAACGGGGCGTTTTAGATTGGTATACCAAATCTCTCCTCTCTCAAGCCGTTTCCAATTCTAATAATTCCGCTCACGCCACTTTAGTTTCGCGGCTGGGGTTATCCAATCTTCAGGCCTATGCCGAATCTCTCGGCATGAAATATCACCTCAAGGGTTCTACTATTTTCACTGGCGCAGGCGTGTTCTGCGACACCACTGTCGAAGACCAACTTCTCGAATGGGACCACCTTTGGGTGCTCATCAACACCCTAGAAAACGGCCAAGAACTCAAAAACTACTTCCTTCGTGGCGCCTATGCTTCCAGTAATTTTGCAGGCAACCCACCAATGCTCTTTAAGGCTGGTTTTTACGGTGGCACCATCCACGAAAGCAGTATCTTTTTGGCCGACAGCCCTTATTTTCTCACCATCTTATCCAACGAGGGCTGGCGTCGCGAGCGCGAAGACATCCTCCACGACATCTCCCATCGTGTCTACATGCTCAATACTCTGCTTACTTCTGGGGCAATAAAATAGCGCTGTCTTCCCACTTCGGCACTCGCTTTTTGCGGTTTTTTTGAGCGCGGAGTAAACTTCCGAAAATAATCGGCAAAAAAATGCCCAAATAAAGCCCCAAAACCCATATTTTCCCCTGTGAAAAGTTCAAAATAAAGCTCTTTTGCTGAGCAAATATTTCCATCACAAAAAGGTGATAATCTAGCACCAACTTGGCGGTTCCGTTCACTAACCATTGCGCCACGTCAAACAGCCAAATCGCAGGCATCATTCCCAAAAGACCAGTCAAAAACGTCAGCCCCATCGCCAGGGGCATAGTGGGCAGTATCAACACGTTAGCAAATATCGAAATCGCCGACACCGTTCCGTAGTAATAAATCAAAAGCGGTAAGCAAGTTATAGTTGCTGCAAGGCTAGCTAGCATCGTCTGCGCCAGCACGCCAGGCTTTGCTTTCGGATTTTTCCCATAAAAAAACTCCGTAAGTCTTGGCGCCACAACCATCACTCCAAAAAACGCCGCAAAAGACATTTGCCACCCCAAGTCAACAATATTTGTTGGGTCAATAATAAGCGTTATAACTACTGCAAAAAGTATTATTCTCCACGCTTCAATTTCTCGCCCCACATACCACGCAAGAAGCGACACCAATGCAACAATTGCCGCCCGTGTAATTGACGCTGTCCAGCCAATTAACTCCCCAAAACCCAGCACCAACAAAAAGCTAAATAGCATTCCAGAAAATCGCGACAACCGCCCAAAGTATTTCTTTACAATCTCCACAATTATTCCCAAATGCGTCCCGCTCGCCACAATTATGTGCGATAGCCCCACTAGCCGAATCATCTCTTGGGTTTCTTCGTCAAGCTCGTTTTTCATACCCATTAAATATCCCAGCCCCAAACCAGCTTCTTTTGTTTCCAAATTGTTCTTCACCTTCGTGGCAAATGTTTCTCGCCAAGCAAGCATCAAGCTTCTTGGCTCTTGCTTTTTTACATTCAAGACTTCTGGCGCATACAAACTTGCTGCAAAACCGCCAAAGCCTTCGCCAAGTTTTGCCCTGAGTGTCAGCGTGTCGCCTCGCTCAATATCATATTTCGGTAAGCCACTCACATATATTACGCCGCGGATATTTTCTCCGCCAAAGTTCAAGTTGTTCAACTTTAGATTTAGCTGATTGCTCTCCACGGTAGGGTCGCCCTTAACCTTGCCGCTAATATCCGCCACCTCTCCCACCATCTGTTCCAAGCCAGTTTTCTGCGCCACTACCGTTACGGCCCAAAACACCACCGCCGCTCCCAGCAATATTTCTAACGCCGTCATTACTACATATTTTTTGTCCACAACCATATTATATACTCAAAAATTATGCTACAATAATGCTATGCCCAAAAATAGTGTCACCCCCAAAGCTTCTCACAAAAAACCTTCCGCCAAAACATCTAATTATCTCCGCACCTTCATTTTCCTTTTTTTAGTAGTTTTGCTCTGCTCAGCTTTGTTTAATTCACTTAGTGGTTCCTCGCGCACCTTAGAAACCGTCCCACTTTCCTCCGTCATTTCTCGCGCCAACGACCCCAACGGCGACATCTCCAAAATCACCGTCTCTGGAAACGACCTCACCATCACCCTCAAAGGCAAAGATTACCCCACCGAAAAATCTCGCAAAGACGCTTCTGGCACCCTTTACGACCAAGGGCTCGTTGATTACTGTGCCAAGCTCGAATCGTCCGCCGACGTTGCCATCTCCGACGCAGAATTGTCCGCCTGTAAAGCCTCCTACCCAGTTATAGAATATGTCGAATCCACCAACATCTGGAGTACTGTCCTCGATTTAGCCTTTGTTATTCTGCCAGTAGTTGCACTCGTCATCTTTTTCTCCTACATGATGCGTCAGGCTCAGTCCATGAACAGTCAAAACATCAGCTTCGGCAAAGCCAAAGCTCAGGTTTATGGCCCCGACAAAAAACGGGTTACTTTTAAGGATGTCGCTGGCAACGAAGCCGCCAAGCAAGACCTCGAAGAAATTGTCGATTTTCTCAAGCGCCCTCGCAAATACGAAACACTTGGCGCCAAGATTCCGCGCGGTGTGTTGCTAGCTGGCGACCCAGGTACGGGCAAAACCCTCATGGCTCGCGCCGTCGCTGGCGAGGCTGGTGTTCCTTTCTTCTCTATTTCTGGCTCCGAATTTGCTGAAATGTTCGTAGGCGTAGGCGCTTCGCGCGTCCGCGACCTTTTCCAAAAAGCCAAGAAAAACGCCCCGTCCATCATTTTTATCGACGAAATCGACGCCGTAGCTCACAAGCGCGATGCTCGTGGTGGAGCTGGCCGCGAAGACGAGCAAACCCTCAACCAAATCCTCGTCGAAATGGACGGTTTCGACAACGAATCTGGCGTCATTGTCATTGCTGCCACCAATCGCCTAGACATGCTCGACAAAGCTCTCCTTCGCCCTGGGCGCTTTGACCGCCATGTCAATGTTACTTTGCCCGAGCGCAAAGACCGTCTCGAGATTTTGCAGGTTCATTTCAAAAACAAGCCTGTTTCCAAAGATGTCGATTTAGACGCTCTTGCCGCCAAAACGGCTGGCTCCGCTGGTGCCGACCTAGCCAACATTGCCAACGAAGCCGCCATCACTGCCGCTCGCAAGGGTCACAACGAAATCACCAACGCCGACCTCACCGAGGCCTTCGAGCGTGTCGCCATTGGCCCAGAACGCAAGTCCAAAGTCATGAACGACAAAGAACGCAAAATCACCGCCTATCACGAAGCAGGCCACGCTATTGTCGGCCACGTCCTGCCAGACTCCGACCCAGTTCATAAGGTTACCATCATCCCCCGCGGACGTACTGGCGGTGTTACTTGGTTCCTTCCTCCCGAAGACCGCAGCTACAAAAACATTTACGAACTCAAAGACATTTTAGCCCGGGCCATGGGCGGGCGCATTGCCGAAAAGCTTATCTTTGGCCCCGAAGCCATCACCACGGGCGCTGGTTCCGATCTCCAAAATGTCGCCACGCTTGCCAGAGAAATGGTTGTAGAAGAGGGCATGGGCCAAAAAACGCGCAACCTAGTCTTCCCCGAAGAAGATTCGGGTCGCTACGTCATTCAGACTTCTAGTACCTATTCCAACAAAACCATCGAGCTTATCGACGAAGAAATTAGGCATCTCACCGAAGAAGCCGCTCTGCGTGCCGAAACCGTCCTCAGGGCCAATCAAAAGGTTTTAGACGAGCTCGCCGCCAAACTCCTAGAAAAAGAAACCCTCGAAGAAAAAGAACTTCAGCCCATCCTAAAGCCAGCCACGCTTCCAGCCTCCGCCAAACTTCATAGCTAGGGTAAACGTTAATGAAGCGCCTCAAGTTTAAATCGGTCGTCTCGCTAGCAAACGCCAGGCTCAGTATCAAATCCGCCGCCATTCTTTTGGCGTCGTCCACGCTTGTTTCTTCGCTTTTGGGCATTTTCCGCGATCGCTTACTCAATTCCTACTACCTCAAAACCTACCCCACTGGCATCGACGCTTATACTGCTGCTTTCACTATCCCCGATTTTATGTTCTTTCTTCTCACCTCTGGAGCTTTAGCTGTCTCGTTTATCCCCGTTTTTAACGAACGCCTCACCAAAGGCAACAAAAAATCCGCTTGGGAATTGTCGTCCTCTGTCCTCAACCTTATGGCTTTGCTAACGCTAATCGCTAGCCTCCTTATTATGATTTTTGCCGACCCGCTTGTTCGCCACATCGTCGGCCCTGGTCTCGACGAATCTGGCACCATTCTCGCCATCAACATGATGCGCGTCATCGCCATCAACCCTTTTCTCTTTTCCATTTCCACTGTCCTTGCGTCCATTCAACAAGCTTTGTCAAGATTCGTGTTTTATGCACTAGCTCCAGCCATGTATAACATTGGTATTCTCGTTGGCATTACGGTATTCACTAATGGCATCAATATCTTTGGCGTGCAGTTATTCGAAGGTGGCATCATGGGGGTAGCCATCGGTGTTGCCTTTGGTGCTCTTCTGCAGTTATCGGTGTCTTTGCTTGGCCTCTACGGGCTTGGCTTTGATTATCAGTTTAAGCTCAGCTGGAAAAACCAAGGCTTTCGGAGCGTCCTAAAATTACTTCCTGCGCGCTCGCTCGATCAAGGCATAGATTACGTCAATACCATAGTCAACACCAATCTTTCTTCACGCATGGGCGCTGGCGCTCTCCGCTCGTTTCAGCAAGCCAATTCTCTCCATGGCATGCCTGTCTCGCTTATTGGCGTAGCTATTTCCACGGCCTTCTTTCCACAGCTCACCGAGGAGCTTGGCTCTGGCGACAAAGAAAAGTTCTATGCCACTTTTCGCACGGCTCTCCGCATGATTATTTGGATTTCTATGCCAGTTTCCATTGTGGCCTTTTTTGCACGCGGCTATGTCGTCAACTTCATCATGAATGGTGGTGACGCTCTTATTTCGAGCATTCTCGGCACCTTGGTGGTGGCTATTTTTGCCCAAAGCATCTTTCACATTGCCTCACGTGGGTTTTATGCCTACCAAGACACCAAAACCCCCCTCATAGTTAGCATTATCGCCATTGGTTTTACCATTGGCTTGTCAGTTTTATTTTACGCTTTAGGTTTTGGCCCCGACGGCCTAGGTTGGGCGCAGTCCATTGGTTCGGTGCTAGAAGTTTTTATTTTGCTTTTTGTGCTTAATCGTCGTTCAAATTGGAAGCTTCTCGACCACACTTTCGTTAAAGCTATTCATCGTATGCTTTTTGCGGGTGGCATTACTGCTTGCGTGGCCTATTCCATGACCAAATTCTTGCCTCTCATGGCAACCGACGATTCGTTCTTCGTTACTTTTCCCAAGTTTTGCGTCATCACCGTTGTCTCTTTGTTAGCCTTTGCCCTAGCTAGCTTTTTCCTCGACCTCGAAGAAATCAAGCCAGTCATCAAAAAACTCAAACAAATCATCTTCCGCAATGCTTGACCTCCTGTTTAGCCTTTGCTAAAATAATTCCTGTCGCTCTTTTACCCAAGATTATCCAATCTATTATGGTGGGCCGGTCGTTTGAGTGACGATTCATTAACAGGAGGCAATTTGCCTAATGCGTATTGGACTAAAGCGTTTTGGCCGCAAGTCGGCTCCGCGCAAACAGTCTAAGATAGCTCCTGCCCCTTGGCAAGAGTTCATCGAGATATAGAATCTCACCTAGCCCCAATCTTCTGGGGCTTTATTTGTTTCTCACTATTTTTAATGGTATAATACCCATATGAAGAACTATCGCAAACCAATTATTATCATCTGCCTAATCGTCGCAATTTCCGTCGGTATTTATTTTCTGCTTCCTCGCACCAGCTCGGGTGAAGGTTTAGGCAACTCCAGCGTAGCCATAGACCTCTCCCAAGTAGATACCTCCAAGCCCATAGAAGCCATGCCCATGAACGGCAACATTGCCGACCATGTCAAGGGCAACCTCAAAACTGCCAAAGTTGTTTTGTACGAATATGGCGACTACCAATGTTCGGGCTGTGCCACAGTCAACCCTTGGGCTAAAAAACTTCTCGAAGAATACGGCGAAGATTTAGCCATTGTCTTTCGCTCGTTCCCACTCACCTCTATTCATCCCAATGCCATCGCCGCCTCGTCGGCCGTAGAAGCCGCCGCGCTTCAGGGCTATTGGCAAGCCTATGGCGACCTACTCTTTTCCAATCAAGCCGAGTGGTTTTACGCCACTGGCACCAAGCGCACGAACTATTTTATCAGTTATTTTAACACTCTTGCTGGCAAAGACGGTGATGTAGAAAAGTTCAAAGCCGACATGTCATCAAGCGAGGTCAAAGCCAAAATCGAGTTCGACACCGCCATCGCCAAAAGTCTCAACATCAACGCTACCCCCGCATTTGTGGGTAGCGACGGCAAAGAAATAGATTGGTTCGAGGCCAACACTCAAGAAAAGTTCCTCAACTTCTTCCGTAACTATATCGATTCCAAACTTCAAGACTAATGAACGCAAAAATCAAAACTCTTCTTCAAAAGCTAGTTAAATCCCTCGACCCCAAGCTAGAACCTTTTAGAGAAAAACCCAAACCAACCAAAGAACAGTCAGAGGAGTTTGACGTTCCTCGCCGTTTGCCAGCCCCCCAGTCCGAGGCCGAACTACTGTCTGTCTTGCGCCGAACCCCCGACTCCGTTCTCTCCCCTCGTGAGCGCCGCATTATTGCCTCTGCCATGACTTTTTCCGAAACCCATGTCTCAGACATCATGTTAGAAAAACCCGCCATCACTTTCGTTAAAGAAACCGACTTCTTAGGCCCTCTTATGCTTGATCGCTTATACAAATCTGGCTTTTCGCATTTTCCTGTGGTTGATGGTGCTGGCAAAATCGTCGGTACCCTCTCCACTGAAAGTCTCAACTCCCTCAAAATCAAAGAAGCCGACCGCGCTTTCAAATATGTCGACCCACGCGTGTTTTATTTGCGTGCCGACTATTCTCTAGAACGCGCTTTTGCCGCCTTTTTGCGTACCAACTCCTACTTTTTTATTGTCATAAACAAAAGCGACGAAGTTGTCGGCCTCCTCACCGTTGAAATGCTCATATCATTTCTGTTAGCACATACGCCACGCGACCAATTCGATGCCGACTCATCCCGCACGGCTGTTCTTAGTCGCTAAGTTTTTGCTTTTAGCGGTGCGTTTTGCTACAATATAAATATGGACCAACCAAAATCTCTTGCTACTTCCAAACGCCCGCTCATCCTCTTGTTTTCCTCGTTTGTGCTTGCAGCAGCTTTTACTATTATTGTCAAATTTGTTGATGTCCAGCCAATTGGCCCCGAAGGCTCAAAGGTAGGTCTAGCAGGGTTAAATAGCATCGTTTTTCTCAACATTGGTGAAAGCCCCTTTTGGCGCCAACTCACCGATTTTCTCGGTATTGCACTAGGCGTAGTTGTTGTCGCCTATGTCATTTTTGCCATCATTCGCCTTGTGCGCACAAAAAGTCTCAAAAAGCTCAATCGCGAGCTACTAATGCTGGGTTTTTTCTATCTAGTGTTAGCCATTATTTACCTTGTGTTTGAGAAGCTTCTTATCGTTAACTTCCGCCCTATTCTCATAGACGGCGCGCTAGAAGCGTCCTACCCATCTTCGCATACCCTTTTTGCTCTCGCTATCTGTGGTAGCGCTATCATGGTCAATAGTCGTCTCTTTTCTGGTTTGGCCTCAAAAGTCCTAAACATAGTTCTGTGCATTTTGGCTCCACTCATTGTTATTGGCCGCCTACTTTCTGGCGTGCATTGGTTCACCGACATTGCTGGTGGTGTTCTCTTTGCGGCCGTTCTTTTAGCCAGCTTTAGTTTTGCGCTTTCGTTTCACTCCCCAAAGGCGCCAAAAGTCTAAAACCACCTCTAAAACCATCTTGTATTTTTTTCAAAATTAGCATAAGCTAAATAGTGTGAACGGTCAATTTAGCTCCCAACAAATATCTTCCACCTTGTCCCATCAAGACAAGCCCGTTTTTAATGTCAAGCCCGAATCACCCAAGCCTAGCAAAAAGCTCCACGGCTTTTTCTCTCGTTTACTAGCGCCTTTTCAAAAGCTTCGTTTCCTCAACTTTCGTTTGGGTCTAGCAATAATCCTTGCCATAGTCGCAGTCCTCCTTGTCATTTTTTTCGTAGTCATTCCTCGTGTCTCTGGCCAAGTTAAAGAACATCAAACCACTTCTTTAATTTCCAGCCTGCCCGACGCATCCATAGAACATCTTAGCTCTATGCCCTACGAAGACATTCTAACTGTCGAGTCCCAACTTTTGTCTCTCCTAGATTCGCAACCCACCAACCTCGAATATCGTCAAGAAGTTCTCCTTCGTCTTGCTAACGTCTACATAGTTACGGGTCAATCTCTCAAGATGGACAACCTTGCTCGCCGTCTAGCTAGCCAAGCCCCCACTCCAGCCGACCAATTTAAGTTTTACTATGTTCTATATTTCAGCTATTACGGCCAATTGGGCATGACAAACGAGCGTCTAGCTCTCGCCGAAGAACTCCTCGAACTAGCCAAAGCCAACAATCTCACCGAACAAATCGACATATTCGAGCATGAAGTTCAGGAGGTTCGTCGTGCCCTCTAGGTTTTTCGTATCTAGCCTAGCTCTGTCAATCTCGGCCTTTTTCCTCGCATTCATTGCTAGCTCCGATGTTTTCGCCGCATCAACCTATGTTGGCCAAGGTGGCGCATATGCCTATGGCAAAAGCGGGGCTTGCGCCGTAGCATATTTTCACACCGCCAATTATAATACCGCTTATTGCGTGCAGCCAAATCTCAGCAGCCCACAAGGCACTTACAATTATTCCGAGTGGAACGACACTACCGCCAAGCTCATCATGGCCGTCGGCCCAGGTGGTCCATACTATGATGAGTTCTATAGCTATTATTATTCTAGAGACCCAGGAGTTAGTTTTTTAGGCACGGCCAATATAGGCCCAACCGACAGCTCAAGTTATGGAAGCGGGCTTAGGTGCTACTCTAGCAGGCCAGCCGATAGCCAAAAAATTCAAAATCTTGGTGCATCACAAAAGATAGAAGTCATCATACACTCCGTCCTCGCTACATATGCTGGATATGGTTCTTATTTTACTAGCAGTACCCAAACGCGTCTTAATACTATTAAAAACGATATTGTTGCATGGTTTAATTCTTATTCAAGCTACAAAAATGACGTCCTTAGTAATTACGTCGCCTACAAAACCACAAATATGGGCAGCTATCAAGAGGTCGCTTGGCTTGAGCCTAAACCATACAACCCGCCCACGCCAGTTGTTACGTATAATTACTATTCCGCTTTTATTACTGGCATAGTAAACGTAGATGTAGGTGGCGTTAATAAAAACTGGGGAGAGGTAGAAGTTAGCTCCTCAAACCCAAGGGTTCAGCTAGATTACACTTTTGCTCTCGCTCGCTCAAGCGACACTATTCCTACGCCTTTTCAGGTTGGCTACAGTATAACCGCTGCACGCTATGGTGGTATCACTAATTATTCCAGCAATATCTCTCAAAATAGTAGTACGTCTCTTCCTGGCCAATCCGTCACCGTCACTTACGGCAATTCCACCAGCACCAACCTAGCTGGTAGCAGTCTCACGGTTGCTCCTGGCGAATCCATCACGGTCTGTCGCTTTCTTAACCACTACTATCAATACAACTACACCACTGGCTCCGACGGCTCCTCTTCTGGCCCTACGGCAAGCGGGTACGTTACTAATCCCAGTCCCAACATGTGTATTACAGTTAAAGGTGCCGCCGCTCCGCCACCAGTTACCGTCCAAGCCGCCACTTTCACCGCAAACACAGCTGTACAAGAAGCTTCTCTCGATTCGTCGCTGTGGGGTTGTTCCAAAAAATCCGGCTATTCCAACTGGCTGGTCTGCAATGGTGCTGTCGCCACCGAAAAATACAGCGTGCCTTTTCTCCACACCATCACCCGGGGTTCCAGCGATTCCTACACCGAAAGCGCCTTTGCCTATGGCAGTCAATGCAAAACTAACAGTGCTACCTCTGGCTGTACGGGTTGGTATGCTCAAGGCAATCAGATAGGCGAGCACCTAACACGAGGGCAAAAGGCCACAAGTTTAGTCTCGCGCGAAGTGTCCGTGGCGCAAGGTGGCGAGGCCACTCTTTGCGAAGCAATGGAATACATAAGCTCCTATTCTTACGAAGACGGAGTTGCGGTTAGTAGTGCCACCGCTCAAACCACTCCAGCCTGCATAACCATCATCCGTCCAGCCGATTCTGGCTCCACCGCCACTTTCAGAGGCTCTACCAGTATTTCTACATCAGACAGCAATCTCTCTTGCGGTAGTTTTCAAAATCAATCCATCTTTTGTACGCTTGCCGCCTCTGCCAGCTCATACAGCTTTAATGTCAATCATCAAATAACTCGCACTGACTCAAACACCGCATTTTATAATGCCAACACCAGTGGTACTCTCTACGAACGCGTCGACGGGCAAAGTGGCGTGCGGCTCACTTCTGACTCTGTTCGAGAAGTTGCTCTAGCCCGCAATAGCACTACCACTAACTATTCCCCCGCTCGCTCTCGCTCTATCCAAGAGTTGGGCGGAACAGATTTTTACTGCGAGTACATGAAATATATTTCTAGTCGCACTATCTACCAAACTAGCGAAGACAGCCTTACCGCCAACGATACCGATGTTGCTTGTATCTATGTTACCCGCGAAGAAGACTCTGGAGAAACTGCCATCTTCGAAGCTCAAACCCTCATCTCCGACAAAGACGTAAGTTTAACTTGCGATAGAAACACGCCAGCCGCCAACCTAACCTGCACGGGTCTCGCCGACCAATCTCGCTATAGCGCTACTTTTCTCCACGTAATTTCTCGCAAGGACTCAAACACCAATATCTACACTGCTCCAGCTTTAGGCAAAATCTTCCAGGCAAATCCAAACACCAATGCACTTATTGGCTCGCAACTCGGTAGCAGTCTCACTGGCAATCTCACCATTCAGGGCGTCAATCAAACTACGTCTATCAACTATCCGTTACAAACTAACGGTTCTAGTGGTGGCATCGAAGTTGCCGAAGGCTCATCTGCTACCTACTGCCAGCGCATGCGCTACCGCAATACATACACAGAGTACCAAATTGCTGGTAGCACTAGCTCAAATGACAATGCTTTAGGTTCGCGCGCCTGTATTACTATTCTCCGCCCTTCGAGGCTTTCCGCCGAGTTCTCTGCGCGCATTTCCTACGAATACGACCCATTTCTAACCTACGTCAGCGAAGACTCCGATGGTACTATCCGCCTCAAAGGCGACGGATATCATACGCACTACGATTACGAATACAAATACTATATGCGACGTACCGATACCGACCAAAGCCCACAAAATGCCAGCTCTCGCTGGGCGCTCGACACAGAACGTATGCCGTCAGTGTCCGCCCTCACAGAACCCAACGCAGGGCTTTTCGAAGATCGTGCTAGCACCAATGAGCAGCTTGTCGCCATTTCTGGTTCTAGCTCGGCATTTAACGTCCCAGTTGGCCAAACCGTCACCGTTTGTGGTCACCTCCGCTACGACAGCCTTGTTACTTACGAGCCTACAGGAGAAGTCATCGACCGAAATGGCGCAGGTACCGTAAAAAAATGTATGGTTATAGAAAACCCTGCCGTCAGTATTACTAACGAATTCTCTGCGCAAAGTGCGGTTAACCCAGACCCCAATCTCACCCATGTTTCTGGTACTACTTACGAGGCGCTAGGCATCCGTAATTATGGCACCCATCTAAACGAAGATTTGTCCGACCCTTCTCGCACCATTTTCACCAACACTTTCAACCACAATCTTACCCGCGACACTAGAAATACTAGGAACGGCTTTTTCCGCTACGACCTTGCCTATTCTAATTGGCGAGTCCAAAGTTCTACAAACGGTAGTTCGTTCAACACTCAAATTCCCACTTCGTCCGCTCGAACGCAAACTGGCGGCTTAGCATCATTGCCAGAAAACGCCAACTACACTAAGCGAGTATCTTCCCCATATACTCATCGGATGGCTCCTCCCTACTCGCTAAATACAACCACTCCTTATGGTTATGTCTCTACCTATTGCGAGCGCGTCAACTTCGACAAATCCTCCACCGCTACTTCAATGGGCGACAACAATGGCGTAAGTCTTTCCTATTCTGGCTACGATGGATATTCTAGCCCAGCTTGCATTACCATCAGAAACCCAGTCATAATCGAGTTTGAAAACGGAGAAACCAAAGATCCCATTTCCGTAACTGGCAAAACCACGGGCGCTCTCTGCAATGGCGCAATAGTCGCAAACTCACGTTGCGATGCTGCTGTGCTTAACACTCGTCTCGAGTTCGACCACCAACTTGAGCGTAGTGCAGACACCTATAACGACACCAATGATATTGTTTCCGTCTCCTATAGCGCCAAGGAAACCATCGACGGTTCCGAAACCGCAACCACTCAAAGCTCCGTTGCCGTTCAGTTAGGCCCGAGCACGCAGTTTAATTCGTCCGCCACCAACGGTGGTCGCACCTCTGCTACGCTTACTTCTTCCACTCTTAAAGCTGGGCAAACTAAAGAAGTCTGTCACAACATCAAGTACTCCCCATACTCTTGGTTTATTCGCTTCAAAGACATCTATCGCCAAAAAACCTATTCCGACGCTTCTCTAAATAGCGAACCGTGGTTTGTTACTTCTCGTCGCTATTCGCCTAGCCCCGAAATATCGTCCACTGGCTACGCCTATGGCCCTTCGCCAGTTTGCGTTTCGGTTTACCGCCCGTGGAACTACAACATTGACACAATCACTTTAGATGTGTTGCCGTCCACAAGTCTTATCTCTTCGGGCCAAGTTGTTGCTCCACGCTTCAACCTAGATGTTATCAAGGACAACGAGAATCTTGGCTACATTACAGACCTCAACAATCCTGAAGTTGCTACCATTTCCTTCGTTCTAGATAGTGTGCCGTCAAATCTTCAAAACTACACTCGCGGAGGCCTCCAGGGTGGTATAAACAGTAAAACCTCTCTTTGTACATTCTATAACAGCATCGCCTCTAACTGTACCGTCCAAAATCCCGATACCATCGAGCGCCTAACCGACCACGTCGGCAACGACCTTTACAATCTCGAAAGCTACACTTCAGTTTACCAAGCCCAAACTGTCCCTGTCCCGCAACTTGGAATGGCACAAAAGTTCTGCGTTGCCATCGCTGTACGCACCCCCAGCTCATCCTCCTCTAGCGATGTCTGGCGCTATTCTGCAGCTACCTGCCTCAACAACTCCAAGCGTCCAGCTTTCCATGTTATTGGTGGCAGCACCTTTACGAATGGCGGCATCATCGCAGCGCTTTCTTACGGTGCGGATGGCAATATCTTTGGCTCATGGGATGAGTTTGCTATTATCGCTCGTGGTAATGTTGTCGACACTTTCTCTGGTAATTCCATCGCCAGAGGCAAACCAGCTGCCGACACTAACAATCTCCTCTGCGAAAACTCCCCTCTCACCATTCTCAACGTTTCCTATCGCTCATCCTATTGCAACGACGGCGAGACTACTCTCGGACGTGCTACCAGCGCCGTGTCTAACAATACTCAACTAGGCAATCTCTTGTCCGACTACTTCTCATCTAGCACCATCAGCTTTTCTGAGCTTCCAGACAACCCCATCCTCCATGGCACCTATGTTGTCAAAGTCGACGGCAGCCTAACCATTAACCGCGACATCATTTTAGGCGCAGGCGCCACTTATTCAAGTCTCAACCTTCCTCAAGTTGTCATTATTGCAAGCGGCAATATCAGTATTAGTGAATCCGTAACCCGCATCGACGCTTGGCTCATTTCTGGTGGCACGCTTAATACTTGCGCTGGCTATTCTGTCGGCTCTCTTGCTGGCAATCAGTGTACCAATGCACTCCAAATCAATGGTCCAGTTACCGCCGAGTCTGTCAAGCTACTACGCACTGCCAATTCCGACCCCGCCAACGCATCGACCATGGGCGCTTATGCCGAACGCTTCAACTATTCTGCCGCCGCTTGGCTTTGGGGTGCCGCCCAGAGTCGTCGCATCAACACTCCCAACGTCGTACATCTCAAGAAAATCACCACAAGATACTAATTAATTTCGTGGGGTTTCTGCGCATTTGCTTGCTAGGACGCCTGGTGGCATTAATATCCGTACGCTCCAAACACTGGAAAAAATATCCTCAGAACCGTCTCAGAAAACAGTTATCATGTTACCAACCGAATTGTTCGACAAGTTAGCTAAATAAATCAAGATTTTCCAGCAAAGATAGAGGGCCCACTCCTCTATCTTTGTATATTGCTTCAGCGCAATCATCTCGCGTGTAGTCTACGCGCTTGCGAGCGCTCGCCTAACACTTTCCTTGTTCAGAGATATTTCAAAGAATCCTCCACGCCCTATTTTATAGCAACCAATTTCTTTCATTCAGTTTTTCAATCAAAATCCGCTTGCCAAAACCAAAAAAGTTCACTCCATTTTAGAATGAACTTTATCCAGAACTATAGCTGATTCTACTTTTGTTTTACGCCGCATTCACTACAATATTTCGCTTCTGCATCAATCTTCTCCCCACATTCGCAACAAAATTTTTTAGACTTATTTTCTAGTCCATCTTTAATACCATTAGCCACAGCTTCATAATGAGTTTTCGTACCTTTTGCGCCTAATTCTGCTGACCTTTTATTGAGTCGCTCAATTTGTTCGCCATTCTCATTATAAATTTCTTCTTGCATATCAAGCATTTTCTTTTGCATTTTCTTTACTCTCTTCATATTTCTATCCATCATGGCATCGAATAAAGACATAAAATCCTCTCCTTTAAAACTAAGTTATAATGATTATATCACGGACGCATCAAACGTGAAAAATACGTTATAATGATATCTGTAATAACAGATACCGCAGGTTGGTTATGAATTTAAAGATAGGAGTCTTGTATTCCTAAACCAACCTGATTTTTATATCCCACTTACTATCAAATTCCATTTGCCAAAACCAAACGGGAAAAGTGTTTTAAAAATCTTGCTTTTTACAAAAAATAAGATATAATAGAAGCATCACCATAACCGGACTAGCCTAAGGTTCTTGTACCGACCGCAAATTCCGGTCATTTTTTCTCCATCTGACTTTTTATAGTTTTTAAAGGCAATATGTTGCCAACAAAAGGCTTTAATAATTTTGAAAATTTTTCAGTTGGTGTTATTATCTTTTTCAACTTACCGCTATCACTCAAGTATCTCATTAGACAAGCAAAATCGCCATCAGAAGTTATGATTACTGCCTGATTATAATTATCATATTCAATCGCTGCAGCATACAAAACGAGTTCTGCGTCGACATTACCTTTCATGGTACGATTCCCGTTTTCATCTTCAAATACCACTGTTGGTTTGAAAACTAGCACATACCCATAAGTCTGCAAAGCGGAATAGAGCGTCGTATTGTGCGGGTCATACCCAATGAACAAAAAGGCCTTCTCTACATCAAATTTGGTCCGTAAATATTTACGCAATTTACCGTAATCTAACTCTATACCTTGTGATTTTGCGCCAAGATATAAATTATTCCCGTCGATAAACGCATAGTTTTTACTTTTCATATCTATTATTATACCATGATATAATATAATTATCGAAGTCCTTGCAGGGCGCAGTATGTGCCGAGCGCTGAGGGCTTCTTTTTTATGAAACTGAACTATAGAATATGGGTTGAGTATGGTATAATTATACCTACAATAACAGATATCACAGGTTGGTTATGAATTTAAAAATCGGAATCGTTGGTCTCCCAAACGTCGGTAAATCGACGCTGTTTAACGCCCTCACTAATGCTGGCGCTCTTGCCGCCAACTATCCTTTTGCTACCATCGAACCAAACGTTGGTATTGTCCCAGTCCCCGATGAGCGCCTAGATGTGCTAGCTAAAATGTACGAAACAGACAAGGTCGTCCCTGCATCCGTCGAATTTGTCGACATCGCTGGTCTTGTCGCTGGCGCCTCAAAGGGTGAGGGTCTTGGCAATAAATTTCTAGCCCACATCCGTGAGTGTCATGCCATCTGTCACGTTGTTCGCGCCTTCAAAAACAATGACATTGTTCGCGCTGATTCAAAACCCGAAGACGACATTATAAAACAAGCCAAAGACGACATCGACATTATTAACCTTGAACTTACATTGGCCGATGAAGAAACTCGTGCCAAAATCGCCGCCAAGCGCAAAAAAGACCCCGCCGACAACCTCATCCAATATCTAACCGACAAACCTGTGATTTATATGTTCAATGTCGATGAACAAGGTCTTACCGATGATTCTTTAAAAACTGAACTAAAAAATCTCGTTAAACCATCAAACTGTGTTTTTGTCAATGCTAAGCTAGAAGAGGAAATGGCGGGAATGTCAAGAGCGGAAAGAAAAGAGTTCCTCGAAAGCTATGGCGTGAGAGAAGACGCCCTCGGCGAGCTAATAAAAGCCGCCTATGACACGCTCGGCCTCCAGAGTTTTCTCACGGCAGGGAAGAAAGAATGTCGTGCTTGGACCATCAAAAAAGGTAGTCTAGCCCCCGAGGCCGCAGGCACCATCCATTCCGACTTTGAACGCGGTTTTATTTCCGCCCAAATCTGTAATTTCAGTGACCTAAAACGTCTTGGTAGCGGAAAAGCCGTAAAAGAAGCAGGCCTCATGCGCACCGAAGGCAAAACTTACCAGATGCACGACGGCGATGTTGTTGAATTTCGTTTTAATGTCTAATGCTTTTAAAGTCAAAACGCAACTAGAATTATTCGGATAAGCATCACCTTTCAGTAAAGAGCAATCGTCAGGCCAACACAACAAAAAAGAGCCTGATTCTAGCTCTGACTCTGGTATGGTGAACCTTGTCCAATCGAATTGTAATATCCTCGTAGAGGACTTCTATCAAGTGAGGGGCATAACCATGTTAATTACGTAAATGGTAAACTCCAGTTTTGGCGCGAGCATGACAAAACTCTTTATCAGGATGATAAGAAAAACCAGATAAACAACCTCTAATTCGAAAGGATAGCGACGAAAGTTGCTATCCTTATTTATTTGTTATATAATATAGATATGAAAATCTTATCGAAAGAAGAAGTTGAAAAAATCGCAAACTCATTTGATTTTGATGGTAAACTAACTTTTACCGATATGATTGACTTTGAACCAGATTGCAAAATTTATAAATTGGACAACGGAACCGAAGATAATTTTATTCTCATATGTCGCGACTATCAATTTGATGACGCAGATGCCGAGGGGAGAATTCTTAATAATGAACTAGGAATCACTATTCTTGATAGGCTAAAATGTAATAATAGTTACTTCTTAAGAACTAATGAATTCGATAGATTTGAATATGTATTTTCATTAGCTAGAATCGCTTAATAAAAAAGAAAACGCAGCTGGACCCAATACTTGGAACTATTTTTTGAATATGACGATAAAAACTTATGAAATGAATTTGCAACCAAAGTACTTCGACTTTATAAAAGATGGAACGAAACGTATCGAACTCCGCCTTTTTGATGAAAAACGTGACTATTTCGCAAAAATGAAAAATAAAAATTGTGGAATATATGGTATAATAAATATGAAAAGTATAACTAATCATACTAATATAGGAAAATTATGAAAGACAAGTTCGTAGGCATTTCTAAAGTCGGAGAAAAAGGACAAATCGTTATCCCAAAAGAAGCTAGAGAGATGTTTAGTATTAATCCTGGTGATTCCGTGGTCGTCTTGTGCGACAAAAAACGCGGAATGGCGATTGTGAAATCTGAAGTTTTAGAAGACAAAATCGAGAAGATAATACCGAGATAAAAATGTATTCGATAGAAACTGATAACTTAACGAAAAAATACAAGGACAAAACCGTCGTCGACAAATTAAATCTTAAAATTAAAGACGGCGAACTTTTTGCTCTACTCGGAACGAATGGCGCTGGCAAAACCACGACGATTAAAATGCTGACTGGACTGGTCAAACCCACAAAAGGCAAGATTAAAATCCTAAACTTGAATTTAGAAAATAACTCGCAAAAGATAAAAACCATGCTTAATATCTCCCCGCAAGAAACTGCTATCGCGCCGAACCTGACCGTGAAAGAAAATCTTGAATTTTTCGCTGGTGTTTATCAAATTAAAGATAGAAACGAAAAAATTGAAAAACTCGTCAAAGACTTCAAACTAGAAAAAGTCATTGATGAAAAGGCGAAAAAACTTTCAGGCGGTTGGCAACGCAGGCTATCTATCGCCCTCGCGCTTATTAACGGCCCAAAAATCCTTTTTCTCGACGAACCGACCCTTGGACTTGATGTAATTGCGAGGAAAGAATTATGGCGCATCATCGAAAAGCTCAAAGGAAAAGTTACTATTATTTTGACAACGCACTATATGGAAGAAGCGGAGGCTTTGTCTGACAGAATCGGAATTATGAAAAACGGAAGAGTTATTGCCACTGGGACTGCAAAGAGTTTAATGAAGCAGGCCAAAGCCAGCACTTTTGAGGACGCGTTTGTTAAAATTGTCACGGGAGAAGAATTATGAATCGCACGCTCGCTTTTTCTAAGCGCAATTTCAAGGAACTAATTCGCGATCCGATTGCATTGATTTTCGAAATCGTTCTGCCACTCGTCCTTCTGTTTATTCTTCATCAAATTGACATCCCCGGAGAGACTTACAAACTAGAAAACTTTACTCCTGGAATTATCGTCTTTGGGCTTTCGTTTATCACGCTATTCACTGCTACGCTTGTCGCAAAAGATCGAAGCTCTTCACTCCTCTTCCGCCTTGGCGCGTCACCCATGAAATCAGCCGATTATATTGTCGGCTACACGCTATCACTTTTGCTGATCGTAATTTTGCAAAATATTCTATTCTTCACCGTCGCAGGATTAATGGGTTTAAGCTTTAGCATTAATACGGTTCTTGCTGGATTAGCCGCTCTAGCCATCTCAATATTCTTCATCATTCTTGGTATACTGCTCGGTACTCTCGTTAGCGAAAAAGCTACTGGTGGAATCGGGAGTATCGTCGTTCAGCTAGTGTGTTTTACGAGTGGAATGTATTTTTCGCGCGAGATGGTCGGCGAGGTCTTCGCAAAAATCTGCGAAATCTTACCATTTGAAAGTTGCTTAACCGTCGTGAGGAGTGTCCTTAATGGCTCAAATGAGATTACCGCGAGAAATATTGTAATTTTGACTAGCTACACGATAATAGTTACGCTGCTTGCCCTCCTTTGTTTCAAGCGCAAAAGAGAGCAATAAAAATATCGCCCAAAGAGCGCAACCTCAAAGAAACGATGGTTTAATGGCGAAACGCCCCCCATTCAAGAAGATAAAGCCTGGTAAGCCGATGCCGGTTACTGCTCGAGAGCTAGAAAGCTTTATGCTCAAACATAATAAGCCCGCTTTTCTCCGTTATTAACACCAAAAAAGAGCCTGATTCTGACTCCAACTCCGAAATGGTGATCTCTGCGAGAGTCGAACTCGCATTGACGGGATGAAAACCCGTTGTACTAACCGTTATACTAAGAGACCAATCCTCTTTATTATACCAAATATCACTCGCTTACGCAAGAATAATTATATTCCACAGTGTAATCTTTTGGACCGTATGGTGGGATAGGGAAGAACTTAGCGCTTGTGCTGTTTTTATCACAGATATAACTTTCGCTCTCGAACACACTCTTATACTTGCTGTTTTTTCCATTTTGGTAAAGCAGCAGTTGCCTTAAAAGTACTGGCTGAAGCCCCACCTTAGTATAAGTTTCAAGCTTTTCTGCTTTAGCCTCATCTGTCATGCTTTCAAAAAACTTTTCGTAATAATAATTTTCGTAATAGTCTGTGGCCAGCTTCTCAAACGTTCGTTTAACAACCGCTTCTGGGTTAAAATAAACTGCCACAAACACTGAAACAAACACCATCACCGAAGAAATCATCACTCCCCAAGTGACAAACTTGCGCGCAAACACAGGGTCGTTACGGTTTTTAATAACTGCTTTCATGTTTGTTTTTAGCTTTTTTTGCGACATGATGTAATTTTAACATAACCGTTGAAGAAAATCCATTTTTTATGTTAAGATAAACTCATGAGCAAACTTTTCAAACGCACCAAAATCTTGGCAACTATCGGCCCCGCTGTCATGTCCGAAGAATCCGTAACCGAACTCATCATGGCAGGCGTCAATGGCTGTCGCCTTAATTTCTCCCATGGCAACTACTTAGAGCGCGACGAACAAATCGCCTGGATTCGCAACGCTTCTGCCAAGAAAGGGCGTTCGGTCGCCATCGTACAAGACCTTCAAGGTCCAAAAATTCGCCTCGGCGAGCTTAAAGGTAACCACCTTGACGTAAAAGCTGGCGACGAGCTTGTCCTCGACTACTCACTCAAAGAACATGCAGGAGGGAAAACTCTTCCCGTCCAATATAATTTAGCCGAGAAAGCCAAAATTGGCGAACCTATTTTCCTGTTCGATGGTAAAATTCGCGCTTCGGTTACTGATATCCCCTCTGCTACCGCCATCACTATTCGTGTTGAAAACGATGGTTTTCTCATGAGCAAAAAAGGCCTTAATCTTCCCGATACCGATTTCGGTGGCGACATCATCACCGAAAAGGACATGGCCGACATCGAATTTGGGGCATCACGCGATTTTGACTATGTCGCCCTCTCCTTCGTGCAGTCCGCCGCCGACATCGACAAGCTCCGCCAAATCTTGCTTTCCCACGGTTCCTCTGCGCAAATCATTGCCAAGATAGAAACCAAGAAAGCCATCGAAACAGACCAAAACCTAGAGGCCATCGTTGAGGCATCTGATGGCATTATGGTTGCCCGTGGCGACATGGCGGTTGAGGCTGGCGCTGAAGTCGTGCCAATTGTCCAGCGCAAACTCATAGCGCTTTGTCGTAAACACAGCAAGCTTTGTATTGTCGCCACTCAAATGATGGGCAGTATGGTTGACAACCCAGAGCCATCTCGTGCCGAGGTGTCGGACGTTGCCAACGCCGTCATTCAGGGCGCTGATGCGGTAATGCTTTCCGACGAAACCGCCAATGGCAAATATCCTCTCGAGGCCGTCAAAGCCATGAAAAAAGTTATTCTCTACACGCAAAACCACTCCACTGTCGCCCCAGTCGAAGTGGATCCCGTCGCAAAGCTCAAAACCTATGATGCCATTTCCTCTGCGGTTGCTCGCCTTGCCGAAAAAATCTCCGCCGACGTTATCGTTTGTCAAACCGCCTCTGGTGCCACTGCCGAAGCGCTAGCTGCCGAGCGTCCAAATTTACCCATTATCTCCGTCACCTCTAATGCACGAGTAGCTTCCCAGCTTGCTCTCACCTATGCTAACGCCTCTTTTGTCCGACCATATTCCGACGATTACGGTATTGATCTTGCCCGCGAACTCAAAAACTCTGGCTATCTCCAGCCCGAAAAAGGCAAGTCCGAACTTTTAGCCGTGGTTATCTCTGGTTCGCGCGGTGTTGAACACGGCACTGACACTATCAAAATTCGCTACATATAGAAAAAGAAAGGAAGGTCTTATGCAAAACAAACTCACCCTAAAAGATGCCAAAATCAAAAACCAAACCGTCCTCGTTCGCACCGACTATAATGTTCCTCTAGAAAACGGCGAAGTAACCTCCGACTTTCGTATACGTGCGTCACTTCCTACCATTACCTACCTACGCGAAAAAGGTGCCAAAAAAATCATTCTTATTTCTCATTTGGGCCGTCCCGATGGTAAAAAGGTTAAGGACCTAAGCCTAAAACCCGTTGCGCTTAAACTCGCTGAGTTGTTGCCAGGCGTTCCTGTCGACTTCGTAGACGACGTCTCTGGCCCCGACGTAGAGGAAGCGGTCAGCAAGCTTCAAAAAGGCGGAGTGCTTCTGCTAGAGAATCTACGCTTTTATCCTGGCGAAGAAAAAAACTCCTACGACTTTATCCGCGAAATCATTGACACTACGGGCGCCAACATCTTTGTCCAAGACGGTTTCGCCGTTATTCACCGCGCTCATGCTTCCACTTCGGCTGTCGCTAAAAACCTGCCCGTTTATGCTGGTCTACTACTCGAAAAAGAAATCTCTTCCTTAGAAAATCTCCTCGCTTCTCCTCAAAAACCACTTATGCTAATGCTCGGTGGCGCCAAAGTCGACGACAAAGCTCCTCTCATAGAAGCGTTCAAAAACAAGGCCGATTATATTTGTATTGGTGGCAAAATCGCAGCCGACGGCGCTGTTGGCCCTAACGCAGTTGCAGGTGGCAAAGCTTCTTTGTATGTTGCCGAAGATTTCGACGAGGATGCCGAAGGCCACAAACTCGACTGCGGCCCCATTTCAACCGCCCACTTCGTCGACACCGCCAAAGCTTGCAAGACCGTTATTTGGAATGGTCTTTTAGGTAAGGCCGAAGATGTAGCCTTTGCCACGGCCTCCACTATTTTTCTCAAAACCCTTGGCGAATCTCCAGAGATTACCTCTGTTATACTCGGTGGCGACACAACCGCCTTTGCCGAAGAGCTTGCGAAACAAGACGACGCGCTAAAGTTTTCTCTACTCTCCACTGGTGGCGGCGCTGCACTTGAGTTTCTCTCTGGTAAACCCCTCCCTGGCCTAGAATCTGTCGAAGACAAAAACTAAACATCTCTTGCATAGTTAAGCTTGACTTTTATTCCTTTCTGTGCTATAATAAAAAATGAGTCTGGTGTCTTTACGCCAGGGAACATTACACAAGGAGGGAGTAGAATGCAAGTTCTCTTCTACTATTCCGACGCGCTCGACGCCTACAATACCCATGTTAGGTACGAAAGCAAAGAAACCAAGCTCTGGGAATCCAGTCCCACAGGCGACGACATTTTGTTCGTACGAATTGCCGATATCGACAAGCTGCCATGCAGCCCCGACCGTCTGGAGTACCTGGCAATGCTCGTCGAAAACATCGACGAAGAGTCTATGGTTATCTCGGGCATGATTACCAAATCTTGCCCGCTGCAAGAGTTGAGAAAGCATCACATCGAGCTTGTCCCTACGGGGCAGTTTGACGATCGTGGTCGTTACGTCGCCGACGTCGTCGGTCTCGATGAAGCCATCAACTTCTTGCAGAGAACGCCCTTGTCGTAACCCCTCCCCATTGCCCCCGAAAGGGGGCTTTTCTTGACTATAATATATTTCTGTGCTAAAATAACAAAGCCTAGCTGTTTTGGCTAGAGTATCTTCACAGGGAGGAATCCCATACATGCAGAAACTCTGCTTTGCCGACGTCGTAAACGGCCCCACATTGGACCAGCTCAGAATGGCATTCTATTCCACCGACAACAAGGTCACGCTCCGTCTCACTCACCCTGGTACGTTGGAAGAAATTATTCTTCCCGCCTATGTTGAGCGCTACGAGCTTGAGGATGGCTCTGGGCATCGTTTTAATCTCGAAGTACACTTCTCCGTGGAGTCCCACCTCGATCCCGTACTGGAGGCCCTTAGTATAGGCACTCATAGGGCGTTTTACGACGCTGCGCGCAGGACTGGCTCCGTCCAGCTTGCAGCCATCATGCGGCAGACCTAATGCACCCTCCCTCGACCCGCCCCGCTCATGCGGGGCTTTTTCTTGTTAAACTTTCCTCTTTTATTCTCCCTAAAAATATGCTAAAATATCTCTCGAACTTTTATTTTTACGTCTAAAAATTAATAAGGAAATATATGGCTAAGGAAGTCAAAGACCTATCAATGTTCCGCAACATCGGTATTATCGCACATATCGACGCCGGAAAAACCACCACCAGTGAGGCGATTCTTTATCGCACTGGGCTTAAACATAAAATCGATTTAGTCAAAGGCGACACAGGCGGCGCCACCACCGACTGGATGGAGCAGGAAAAGGAGCGTGGTATTACGATTACCTCTGCTGCTGTTACTGCTTACTGGAAAGGGCACAAAATTAACATCATCGACACCCCAGGCCACATCGACTTTACCGCCGAGGTCGAACGCTCTCTCCGCGTCCTCGACGGCGCCGTTGTTGTTTTCGACGGCAAAATGGGCGTCGAAGCTCAGTCTGAAACCGTTTGGCGCCAGGCGACCAAATACGGCGTCCCTCGCATCTGTTTCGTTAACAAAATCAACCAAATTGGTGGCGATTTTTATAAATCCCTCGAGTCTATCCATAAACGTCTCTCCAAAAACGCCGTTGCGATTCACCTCCCAATCGGCTTCGAAAAAGACATCTGTGGCGTTGTCGACCTTGTTGATATGAAAGCCTACACATACAAAGACTACGCCGATCACGAGCTTACCGTTGGTGAGATTCCCGAAGACATGAAAGAAAAGGCCAAAAACGCCCGCGCTGTACTTGTCGAAGAAGCCGTTTCTGCCGACGAAAAACTCATGGAAAAGTTCTTTGAGAGTGGCGAAGAAGCCATTTCTACCGAAGAACTCAAAGCTGCTCTACGCAAGCGTGTTCTTGACGGCGACTTCTATCTTGTCACCGGTGGCGACGGGCGTGGCGTGATTGTTGAAAAAGTGCTCGACCTCGTCGCCGACTATCTTCCTTCTCCGCTCGACCGCGACCAAGGCCAAATCGTGGGCACCGACCCCAAAACTGGCGACGAAATCATTCGTAAAGCCGACGATTCCGAGCCTCTCACCGCTCTAGCCTTCAAAATTGCCACCGACCCATTTGTTGGCAAACTCATCTTCATCCGTGTTTACTCTGGCAAGCTCGAAACTGGCGCCTCTATTCTAAACGCCACCACTGGCAACAAAGAGCGTGTTGGTCGTATTGTCCGCATGTTTGCCGACAAGCGTGAAGAAATCTCCTCTGTTGGCGCTGGCGACATTGCCGCTGTGGTTGGCCTCAAAGATTGTACAACTGGCACCACTATCTGCGACCCCGCTCACCCCATTCACCTCGAGTCCATTGAGTTCCCAGACCCCCCTGTTTCCATTGCCGTCGAGCCAAAAACCAAAGCCGACCAAGAAAAAATGGGCATTGGTCTCTCTAAACTCGCCGAAGAAGACCCAACTTTCCGTGTCCATACCGACGAAGAAACTGGGCAAACCATCATTTCTGGCATGGGCGAGCTTCATCTCGAAATTATCATCGACCGCCTCAAGCGCGAACACGGTGTCGAAGCTAACACTGGTGCTCCTCAAGTTGCCTATCGTGAGACCATTCGCTCCACTGCCGAAGCTCAAGGTAAACACATCAAACAATCCGGTGGTCGTGGCCAGTACGGTGATGTTTGGGTTAAGTTTGAGCCAAACGAACCAGGCAAGGGCTTCGAGTTTATCGATATGATTAAAGGTGGTGTTGTCCCCCAGGAATACCGCAAACCTGTCCAAAAGGGTATCGAGGACACCCTAAACGGCGGTGTTATTGCTGGTTACCCAGTTGTGGACGTTAAAGCCACTCTCTATGACGGTTCCTACCACGATGTCGACTCATCCGAACTTGCTTTTACCCTCGCAGGCGCTCTTGCTACTCGCGAAGGTATCAAAAAGGCCTCCCCAGTCCTTCTCGAGCCAGTTATGAAAATGGAAATCACCACTCCCGAAGAGTTCATGGGCGACGTCATCGGCGACATCAACTCTCGCCGTGGTCGCATCGACGAAATGGAAGATTTACCAGGTGGCACCAAGATTATCCGTGCCTTCTGTCCCCTTGCCAACCTCTTTGGCTACACTTCCGACCTTCGCTCCATGTCTCAGGGTCGTGCCGCTTCCACTATGGAGCTCTTTGCCTACGAGGAAGTTCCACCCAACGTCGCACAAGAAATCATAGAAAAACGCAACGCAAAATAAAGCCACTTCAACACCCAAAGTTTTATAGTCATAAACTTTCCGTAGTGTCAAATTGCCTAGCTTGCTTTAGGCGGCGCCAAGTGTTATAATAATGTGTGAGCTTTTGCTCGCACATTATTTTTCTAAGGAGGGATTTTCATGAAGAAAATCACCGTGTTGCTCTGTTTGTTGCTTTCTTTCGCGTCACTTGGCGGGCTTTGCTATGCCCTGGCCGAAGGTGCGCCGTCCCCTGGCATCGAAGCCGTTTTCCCGCCCGCACTGCGCAATCTGTCTGACGAATCTGTCGCTACCGACGCCTCTTTCGACGAGCTAGTGGCGCAAAATCTCGTAGATGGCCAGCTCGACGTCAACAGCTTTGCTAGCTCTCTCATGTATTCTCGGTATGTTACCGACACCGCCCCGTACGACACCCGTTTCGAGCAAGAACGTGATGGCCACCCTATTTACATTCTGATTACTGGCACAACCATCCAAACCGTGTTCACGAACGGTAATGGTGACACCGTAGTAATGCAAATCAACGCCAATTCTTCCCAGTTTACCCCCGAGCTTATAGCTAAGGTGCTGTACTTCTTCGCTACGGCTACCAATCTCGACGTACGTGAAGTCCCCGTCGATTTGCCGATTCAGTACTTCGTCTATGCCAGCCAAGAGATTCCTCAAAACGCAAACGGCGACATCGAACTTTCCAAACTTAACCCCTTAAATCTCGTTAATTTTGGCTTTGTCAACTAAACCTCCTTCAGCCCCGCTTATGTGGGGCGTTTTTACTGTCTTAATCTAAAAACTCAAGCCATATCTCTATTCTAAGCCTACTATTGACTTTCCATGACACTTGTGCTATAATAAAACCATACATTTGGGAAGCCAAGTGTCGCAGGGGTTTACCCCTAGCACATTAAAAGGAGGCATCAATCATGATGCAAGTAAAGTCAGTTGACCCTACCATCGAAGATCTCGCCCTCGAAGAGCTTGAGGCCCAAGGCTTTGGAGAGTCCGTTCTCACCAGAGAAGGGATTAAAGTCCAATTGAGAAACGCCTGCCAAGAAGATGCGGGGAATCTCAAAAAGAACCCTCGCCAATGTCTTGGTAGTCTCGTCGAAAGGCGTCTCAGGATGTTCAATAGCACTCTTTCCGCTCACGACGATCAAATCGATTTTCTCCTCAGGTCCGAGATTTCCTATCTTTGGCGGTCTTATTACCAGGAGCCACTCGAAAGAGAGCTTAAAATGCTCCTCCCCGAGCGCCCTAACATCAGGGTGCAACCCTACGACCCCTGCTGCGTTTACCGCGATTAAACTGATTTTATCTTAACCTCTCTCTCTTGCCCTGCTTGAACCACAAGCAGGGCATTTTCTTGACAAAATATTAATGTTATGCTATAATGAAAAGGATAATTCTAGGTTATCTTAGAATATGTACATTTCATTATGGAGGTGTTAAATATGTTGCTCCCGTCTAAAAGCTTTAAGTCTGGATCCTACAACATCAATTGGAACATTCGTGCCGACGTAAACAAAGAAGGTGAAGTTAAGGTAACTGTTGTCGAACTGGCTAATAACAATCGTTTCAACAACACTCAAAAACAGTCTTTTAGCACCACTTTCCCAGCGGCCGAAATGGTAAAATATTTCGATAGCCACTGCGGAATCAATAAGTTTCACCACATCAACATCATCAAGCGCTATGCTGGGTATCTCTATTCCCAGCTGAATGGCTTGGCGTCAATGGTCGCCTCGCGCGGCACCACGCTGTTGGCGGCGGACAATGTAATTGCTCCGATGTTTTATACCACGTGGCTCGACCTCGCCATCAATGTAGCCTATCTTCGCGTCAACGAGGTCATGGGCACTAGTGACAGCTACTATCGTGGTGGTACTCGCAACTATCCTGGAGAGGACCTCATGACCCATCTTGGAAATTACATCTGCATTAAACACGAGGTGCCCTACCCCTCCATCTACTATAGCTAAAACCGCCCCTTCGGGGGCGTTTTTACATAACTTTTACTCTTTACTTTCGTCTTAAATTATAATAAAATATCCGTGTAGAGTCTCTGGAGCTGGTTTTTATTAGTGCTCTTGAGAAATAATAAAAATAAGGAGAATCCTAAGAATGGCAAATTTTGACCGTTCCAAGCCGCACATCAACGTCGGTACCATGGGCCACGTCGACCACGGTAAAACCACTTTGACTGCCGCTATTACCACCGTTCTCGCGAAGAAACTTCCGTCGGACGTTAACAAACCAGTCGCTTACGACCAAATCGATAACGCTCCAGAGGAAAAAGCTCGCGGTATCACCATCGCTACTTCTCACCAGGAGTACGAGTCCGAAAAGCGTCACTACGCCCACGTTGACATGCCAGGCCACGCCGACTACATCAAAAACATGATTACTGGTGCTGCTCAGGTAGATGGTGCCATCCTCGTGGTTGCCGCCAACGACGGCCCGCTTCCACAAACCCGTGAGCACGTTCTCTTGGCTCACCAAGTAAACGTTCCTAAGATTATCGTCTTCCTCAACAAAATGGATCTTGCCGACCCAGAACTCGTTGAGCTAGTAGAAATGGATGTCCGCGAACTTCTCAACAAATACGGCTTCGACGGCGACAATGCCCCAATCATCAAGGGTTCCGCCACTAAAGCTCTCGAAGGCGACGCCGAAAACGAACAGGCCATCATGGACCTCGTTAAAGCTATGGACGAATACTTCGACATTCCCGAACACGATCTCGACAAACCGTTCCTCATGCCAATTGAAGACGTCTTCTCCATCAAGGGCCGTGGTACTGTTGCCACTGGCCGCATCGAGCAAGGTGTCGTTAAGCTAAATGACGAAGTAGAAATCGTCGGTCTAAAGGACACTCAAAAATCCGTCGTTACTGGTATCGAAGCCTTCCACAAAACTCTCGATCAAGGCCAAGCTGGCGACAACGCTGGTTTGTTGCTCCGTGGTATCGAGCGTGAAGACATCGAGCGTGGTCAGGTAATTGCCAAACCAGGCACCATCACCCCACACACCGAGTTTGAAGCTCAGGTTTATATCCTTAAGAAAGAGGAAGGTGGCCGCCACACTCCATTTGCCAAGGGTTACAAGCCTCAGTTCTACTTCCGTACCACCGACGTTACTGGCGAAGTCGAACTCCCAGCCGACAAAGAAATTGTCATGCCTGGCGACCAAGTAACCTTCAACGTCAAGCTTCTTGCTCCTGTCGCTATGAACGAACAAGACCGCTTTGCTATCCGCGAAGGTGGCAAAACCGTCGGTTCTGGTGTCATCACCAAGGTTATCAAATAACAAGCTCATGAGAGAAAATAGGAAATTTATTCCCTATTTTCCGAATGAACGCAGCAACCTAATAACCCCCTAAATGGGGGTTATTTTGATTTCTTTTGAGCGCGGATGGAACTTCCGAAAAAATTGCGCATTCACCCCTGTAAAAACGACTATTTCTTGCGTATGTGAAACACCGCCTCATTTGCCGAAAATGCTGTTTGATTCATGCGGTCAAAATCCCTATCTAGCCTAGCATTAGCCTCGGCTAGCTGCGCCTGTGCCTCGGCTAGCTGCGCTTGTTGCCTTTTAAGTTTTTCGGTTATGGGGTCACCGCTCAATTGTTCAGTCGTATTTTCTGGCGCTCGCTCACGTCTAAACAAACCCAAGATTTTTTTGCCAGTTTCTCTGGCTTGCTCGCGAGGATAGGGGGCTGCCTCTGGCGCCCTCAAACTTTCCGCACCAGTTTTAGTGCCAAAGTTTGCGCTAGTTTGCGCTTTAGCCCCCAGCTCATGCCCTAAATTTGCCCAACCGCTGTTAGTGCTGGCGGCTGGTATATGATTATGGTTTCCAAAGTTTACTGCCATAAGCATATTATACTACAAATTAACTAGCTAAAGATAAGAAGCTTTTTAGCTCATGAATTTTGTTTATACTTTTTACTATCAGCCAATCTCAAGAACTAGCCCAGTTAATTAGCACTCTTGGCTTGACAGTGCTAATCACTCGTGTATAATAATACACATGCAAGACGAATTTTCTGAAATCATGAATCATCTCTCCGAGAACGCTCGCTTTGCCCTTCAAAAAGCCGATTTTTTCTCCAAACGCTACAATCGTGGCTACATGGGCACCGAGTATCTCCTTTTGGGCATTCTAGCTCAAGATGTTTCTACTGGCGCCAAATTGCTCTCCGCCAGTGGCGTTACGCTCGACGAGGCCGAAAAAGCCCTTGGGCGCACCCCAGTAGACACTCCCAACGAAGGTCAAATGGCCATGATGTCGCTCTCCGAATCCACCATCCTTACTTTGCAGATGGCGCGCAATTTTACTCGTGACGAAGGTCTAGAAACCATCGGCACCGAGCATATTCTCTACGCTCTCATCAACCAAACTAACTCTCGCGCAGTAGAGCTTCTCAAAAAGTTCAATCTCAACCTAGACGAGTTGGCCGAAGAAATCGAAAACCTCGTCGAAAAGCAGGCCGAAGCCGCCAAGCTCGACAAAGAAAAACAAAAATATGCCCGCAAATCTCCGCTCAAATGGTTAGCTCGTTTTGGCTCCGACCTCACCGAAATGGCTCGCACTGGCAAACTCGACAATGTTATTGGCCGCGACCGCGAAATCGAGCGTACCATCACCGTACTTTGTCGTCGCACCAAATCCAACCCCGTCCTAATTGGTGAAGCTGGTGTTGGCAAAACCGCCATTGTCGAGGGCCTCGCTCAAAAAATCGTCAAAAACGACGTTCCCTCGTTGCTAATCGGCAAACACATCTACCAAGTAGATCTTTCTAGCCTTGTGGCTGGCACCAAGTTCCGTGGCGAATTTGAGGAGCGTATCAAAGGCATCATCGACGAAGCCGTCGCCGACGAAACCATCATTCTTTTTATCGACGAACTTCATCTTCTCTCTGGCGCTGGCTCCTCCGAAGGTAGCATGGATGCCGCCAACATCTTAAAGCCTGCTCTTGCTCGTGGTAAAATCCGCCTCATTGGCGCCACCACCCTAGACGAGTATCGCAAGGGCATCGAAAAAGACAAAGCTCTTTCTCGTCGCTTCCAAACTGTCATGGTTGAGGAACCTTCGCCACTAATTACCTTGCGCATTCTCAAAGGCGTTAAACCCCACTATGAAAAACATCATTCCGTTTCTGTCCCCGACGAACTTCTAGAAACCGCCATCAACATGTCCAGCCGTTACATCAGCGACCGTTTTATGCCCGATAAAGTTATAGACGTTCTAGACGAAGCTTGCGCCATTGCCAAGGTCGAAGCCGACAAAAACGGTGGTGGCGAGCTCAAAAAACTCAAAATCGAACAAAAAGACCTCGAAGAAAAAATGGACTCTGCTGCCGAAAAGGCCGATTACAAAAAGGCCGCCGAATACAAAACCTTGCTCGCTCAAACTCAGGCCAAAATCAAAGCCCTAGAAAAGCGTGGTATCAAAGAAGAAGATATCCCCACGCTCACTGAAGAAAACCTTGCCACTGCCATTTCACTCAAAACTGGCATCCCCGTGTCTAAAGTCCATGGCTCCGAAATGGAACTTCTCTCGCATCTAGAAGACCATCTTAAAAAATCCGTCATCGGCCAAGACGAGGCAATAAAAGCTGTTTCAAAAGCCATTCGTCGTGGCCGCTCTGGCATCACTAGTGCCAACCGCCCCATCGGCTCGTTCCTCTTTATGGGGCCAACTGGTGTCGGCAAAACCGAGCTAGCGCGCGTAATTGCTCGCGAGGTGTTCGGTGGGGAAAACGCACTAATTAAAATCGATATGTCCGAGTTTAGCGAAAAACATAATGTTTCGCGTCTCGTTGGCGCGCCAGCTGGCTATGTTGGCTATGACGACGGCGGAAAGTTAACCGAATCCGTCCGTCGCCACCCTTATTCCGTAGTTCTTTTCGACGAAATCGAAAAGGCGCACCCCGAAGTCTTTAACATTCTTCTCCAGATTCTAGAAGATGGCACTCTTACCGACGGGCAGGGAACCAAGGTTAAGTTCAACAACACAATTATTATTCTAACTTCAAATCTTGGCGCCAACGAAGCCTATCGTGAAGATACCTTTGGTTTTGGTGAAAAATCTTCTGGCAAAAAATCCAAACAAGAACTCGCTCGCGAATACGAAGAATCCAAAGAATATGCACTCAAAGCGCTCAAAAAGTCTATGCGTCCCGAACTCATCAACCGCCTCGACTCTATTTTGGTATTTCATGCGCTTGGAAAAGTCGACGTCGAAAAAATCTTCGACAACCTCCTTTCCGACCTTAAAAAGCGTCTCTCTGTCAAAAACTTGGGTCTCAAACTGTCCGACGAAGCCAAAGCTCATCTCATCAGTCTAGGCTACGACCCAAAAAACGGCGCCCGTCCCCTCCGTCGTGCCATCGAAGACCATCTAGAATCGCTTTTGTCCGAGGCCATCATCAGCGGCAAGCTCAAAAAAGGTGACGTTGCTGTGGTTAGCTTAGTAAAAAATCAGCTAAAACTAGGAGTCGAACATGCGTAAACTTCTTAAAATCTTATTGCCCATACTAGCGTTTGCACTTTTAGTTTTTGCTTTTCTAAATCGCGTGATAATCTCCGACTATTTCAAAGGATTTTCGTATAAACCCTCTGCCGAAATGTCAGAAGTTCGGGATGCTTTGGAACTTACCCCCAGAGCCACGCTAATTTTTAACGCCGTTCATCCCGTTCTCGACTCGCGCGACGATTTTAATTCTCACTGCAGTTCCAACGACGCCGAAGTTTCAGTGCTGGGTTGCTTCACTTCCGACACGGTCTACGTCTACAACATCGAATCTTCCGAGCTAGCAGGTATTCGCGAGTCTACCGCCGCCCACGAGTTTTTGCATGCTGTTTGGTCGCGACTCTCTGGCGTAGAAAAGTCTAAGCTAATTCCGTTGCTCGAATCGGCCTATCAAGCTAATGAATCCGCGCTCAAAGACACCATCGAGTCCTATGCCGAGTCCGAGCGCATCGACGAGCTTTATGTCCGTCTTGCCACTCAAATCCGCAATCTTTCGCCCGAGCTAGAAACTCACTACGCCGAATACTTTACCGACCAAGACACCATCGTTGCCTACTACGAGTCTTACGTTGCCCCTTTCGAAAAACTGCGTAGCGACATCGAAGCTCAAGCCGCTCAGCTAGAAGTCATGCGTGCCGACATCGACGCTCTCACTTCCAGCTACGAAACCCGCTCGTCCGACTATTCTGCCGCCGTTATCGAGTTTAATCGTTGCGCCAACACCCTCAACTGCTTCTCGTCCGAATGGCTTTTTAATAACCGCCGTGCCGAACTGGTTGCCGAGGGCAACGCTCTCGAGGCCACTTATAACGAGCTTAATACCAAAATCGACACCTACAACCAGCTAGTCGAAGCCCATAACGCCAATGTTTTTCATAGCTCCTCCCTCCAAAACGTCATCAACTCTAATGCTAAGCCCGAAAGCTTAGAATAAAAGGAATCACACATGAAACCCAAAAACTATCTTGTCCCCACCGTCGTCGAAGAAACCACCAAAGGCGAGCGCGCCTACGACATCTACTCACGCTTGCTCAGCGACCGCATTGTATTTCTCGGCGAAGATGTCAATTCTCACACTGCCAACCTAGTAGTGGCGCAACTGCTCTTTCTTGCACATGAAGATTCAAAAAAACCCATCAAGCTTTACATCAACTCCCCAGGTGGTAGCGTTTACGACGGTCTTGCTATCATCGACACCATGAACTACATCGAGCCAGATGTCGAAACCATTGGCATTGGTTTGCAGGCCTCTATGGGCGCAATGTTACTCTCAAGTGGCGCCAAGGGCCACCGCTACTGTTTACCCAACGCCAGAGTTATGATTCATCAGCCATCTTCTGGCACCGAAGGTAAAATCACCGACCAAGAAATCATGCTAAAAGAAGGTATTTTTCTCAAAAAACGCCTTGCCGAAATTTTTGCCAAAAACACTGGTAAAAAACTCGAACAAGTCGAAAAGGATATGGATCGCGACAACTGGATGTCTGCCGAAGAAGCCCTAAAATACGGCATCATCGACAAAATCATCAAATAAGGCCGCATCTAACAGTCTGTGCTATAATAGGGTACATGGACTTGGAGGTAAATGGTATTTTTGTTGTAGCTCACGAGCTTAAGGCTCCACTAGCTTTAATGCGCCAGCTCGCCCTAAGCCTCGACCCACAAAACCCAAGCGAGACGAGGGATTACCAAGACAAACTTATTTCCGTTAGCGAACGCGCTCTCCGCCAAGTTTCCGACCTCGCTAAGGTCGCGCGTCTTGAGGATGCGCTTTTCGAAATGGAACCAGTTGCTGTTCGTGGCGTCTGTGACGAGGTAGCAGAAGAACTAAAATATCTCTTCCGCTTCCAGCAAAAATCCCTCAAAATCTCCTATCGTAACAAGCAGAAACTTGCTGTCGCAAATCGCGACCTTCTTCGCTCCATAGTCTATAACTTTTGCGTCAACGCTCTCAAATACTCCGACCAAAATCAAGCCTCAACCCTTACCGTTCGCGACAAAAAACAGCGCATCCGTCTTGAGGTTCGTGATTTTGGGCCAGCTTTACCCATAGACATCTACCGCAAAATTACAAATGGCTCACTTAATGCACCCGTCGATATTTCCTTCCGTCCCGATTCTTCAGGACTAGGCCTATTCATCGCCACCAAATTTGCCAAATACTTGCACGCCCATGTCGGCGCCGTACGTCACCACGACGGCACTAGTTTTTTCGTGGAGCTTCCCGTATCAAACCAAGGCACTCTCTTTAAGTAAAATGTCACGCTCATCTTCTTCTAAATCGTCAAATGCCTCACAAGTCTTCGTTATTGACGACGACGAATTGTTTGCCTCCTGCATTACCTCTGCTATTCAAAAGGCAGACTCCAGTCTAAACGTCAAAACTTTCAAAAACGCCATCGACGCCATCAACGCCCTAGATTCCCCTCTCCCTGTTCTTATTTTTCTCGACATACTATTACCAGGGCCAGACGGCTTCACTTTCTTAAACGAGTTAGTGTCCTACCCCGACACCAGTCGTATCCCCATCGTTATAGTTTCCTCAATCGACTTGCCCGAGTTCGATTTGCAAACTTATGGAGTTGTTGGTATATTAAAAAAAGAGAAGATGTTACCAAAGGAAGTAGAGGCTTATGCCAAACGATATTCGCACCCAAGCCATAGTTCTTCGTCGAACTAATTTTGGCGAGGCCGACCGCATTATTAACTTTCTAACCGAGCAAGGTGTTATTTCTTGTATTGCTAAAGGTGTTCGCAAAGAAAAATCCAAGTTGGCTGGCTCTGTCGAGCTTTTTTGCCTGTCTGAAATTGTCGTACACGAGGGGCGCAACAATAAACTCGGCGTGCTCACTAGTGCCAAAATGCTCGAGGCCTACCAAAACATTGCCTACAAACTTTCCGAGCTAGAGCTAGCGTCTTTCATCATGAAAAAAATCGGTGCAGTTGCCGAAAACTCCACTGGCCCCGAATATTTCGATCTCCTAAAACAAACTCTAGCCGCCCTAAACGCTGGTGTCAACCCCGAGCTAGTAGAAACATGGTTTTGGTTTAACTTCGCCAAAGTAGGTGGCGAGCAAGTCAACCTCATAAAAGATGTAAACGGCGAAAAACTCGACCCCATCAAAGCCTATGTCTGGGACGCCACCGAATCGGCTCTATATGAGCGCCTTGGTGGCAACATCGGCGCCGAAGAAATCAAACTCATGCGTCTCATTTTAAGCTCCAATCTCAAAACCGTTTCTCGCGTTGAAGACGTAGCTAAGCGCTTGCCATCTATTCTTCATATTGGTAAGTCTATCAACAAGCAATAAAATGTTGTATAATTAGGCCATGGTAAAAATGGATGATATTGTTAGCCTTTGCAAGCGCCGCGGTTTTATTTTTCCTGGCTCCGACGTTTACGGAGGTTTTGCAGGAACGTGGGATTTTGGTCCCCTTGGTGTTATGCTCAAGAAAAACCTTATGGATGCTTGGTGGCATTTTTGGGTCGACTCACGCGACGACATTTTTGGTGTCGATGCCGCCATTCTCATGAATCCCCAAACTTGGGTTGCTTCTGGCCACACAGCTACTTTTGCCGACCCACTAATAGAATGCAAAAATTGCCATGGTCGCTTTCGGGCCGACAAGCTAGCTGGCAACCTAAGTGAGTCTGTCACCACCAGCGAATTTCTTGCTCTTCATGTCAAATGCCCCACTTGTGGCCAAGAAAACTGGGGCCCAATTCGTAAGTTTAATATGATGTTCGAAACCCATGTTGGTGCCGTCTTACCAGACGACGACACCGAGCTGTCTCAAAAATCTCTCGCCTATCTTCGCCCCGAAACTGCACAAGGCATTTTTACAAACTTCCGTAATGTTGTTGACACTCTCTACCCAAGTCTGCCGTTTGGTTTGGCGCAACAGGGAAAAGCCTTCAGAAACGAAATCTCCCCACGCGACTTTATTCTCCGCGACCGCGAATGTTCTCAAATGGAAATCGAATATTTTATCGACCCCAAAACTTGGGAACCCGAGTTTGAAAAACTTCTTGCCGAGAACCAGCGCTTCCTCATCGAAGTTATCGGTTTGGATGTCAGTAAGCTCCGCTTGTTAGAAGTCCCCGAAAAAGAACGCGCCCACTATTCAAAACGCACTGTCGATTTTATGTTTAGCTATCCAGGAGGTGAAGAAGAGCTTATGGGTCTAGCCTATCGCACCGATTTCGATCTCACGAACATCCAAAACGCCAGTGGCAAGTCCATGGAATATCGCCCCAAGTCTGGCGAAGCTCCGTTTGTGCCACATGTCATCGAGCCATCTATTGGTGTCGAACGCTTATTCCTCGCTGTTTTGGCGAACGCCTACTCCGAAGAACCTGTCGAAGGCAAAGACGAAACGCGCCTAGTTCTTAAACTTCCAGAAGGCTTAGCCCCATACAAGTTCTGCGTTAGCCCTCTTCTCAAAAACAAACCCGAACTCGTTAAAAAAGCGCAAGAAGTATATAGCTTATTAAAGTCAAAATATACTTTTGTAACTTGGGACGATTCTGGTAATATTGGCAAACGCTATCGCAAGCAAGATGAAATCGGCACTCCTAAGTGCGTCGTTATTGACTTCGACACCTTAGAGGACGATACTGTTACCGTCCGCAATCGTGACACCGCCAAGCAAATTAGGGCCAAAATAGCCGAGCTTTAAGCGCAATGTACTGCTACGCTAGCTAATCTGTGATATAATAAAAAGCATAATCAAAGGAGTTATTACATGGCAGATTTTAACAAAGTTTTAGAACCAGGTGACTACAAAAACGGCGAGCTAAACGTTGTTGTAGAAATCCCCACTGGTAGCAACCACAAAATCGAGTGGGACCGCAAGCATGCCTGCTTTATGCTCGACCGTGTCGAGCCAGTTGCTTTTGCTAAGCCCTGCAATTATGGTTTTATCCCGCAAACCATCGACGAAGATGGCGACGAGTTAGATGCACTTATCATCACCGACCAGCCCCTAACAACTGGCATTTGGCTCAAAGCCCGCATTCTTGGCGTCATGAAATTTGTTGATGGCGGCGAAGTTGACGACAAAATTATTTGTGTCCCTGCCGACGACCGCAATAACGGCGACAAATATCAAACCATCGAAGATTTACCAGAACAACTCATCAAGCAAATTGAGTTCCATTTTAATCACTACAAAGACCTCAAAAAGCCTGGCTCCACCGAAGTCAAAGAGTTTGCCGACGTAAAGACTGCCAAAAAAGTCATCGCCGATTCAATAGCTCGCTACATCGAAGCACACCCAGAGCTAAAAGCCAAAGAAGAACTTAAAGACATCGCCAAAGACGCCAAGGTTGCCGCCAAAAACTTTGCTAAATCCGCTAAAAAAGCCTGGGATAACGCCACCAAGTAATATATATATATA
>JAFRCT010000004.1:0-19867 GCA_017404245.1 Candidatus Saccharimonadota bacterium
GATGTAGATTACGAAGTAACTGGTAGCTTTGGCACCTCAGAAGCTGGAGAAAATATTCCCGTAACAATCACCTTAACGTTAAACAGCTCTGTAAAAAACTATAATCTAGCTCAGAATACATTTACAGCCAGTGCAAATATCATATTCGTAGCTCCAGACAACCCCACAGGCGATCCTACGGACGAATCGACTAATGAGCCGTCGCAAGTCGCGCCGAGCGGCGAAACTACAAACCCAAACACTGGCGACTATTTGTATACGCACATCACGATAGCTGCCGTAGGCCTGGCAGGAATCGGATATAGCTTAATCAGCTTTGGACTAGAGAAAAAGCGTGAGTATGACGACAAACTAAATCCTCAGCAAACCCTCTAGCCTTCTCTCTCTACTTATGCTAATATTATAAACATAAGCGTATGGTAAAACCGACTCATTTCTCATTCTTTCTCCGTGGCGACACCCTCATTGAAGTCATGTTTGCTGTTGCTGTTTTTGGCATGGTTGCCGTAGGCTCCATTGGCATCATGAACCGTGGTCTCCACACCACCCAAACCGCCCTCGAAGTCACCATGGCCCGCCAAGAAATCGATGCTCAGGCCGAAGCCCTCCGCTTTGTCCATGATGCCTTCGTATCCAGCACTCCCGATTCATCCGATGCCTACACCGAGCTATGGCAAGAAATCAAAAGCCGAGCCTATACCACCAGCGAGCTAACCAACAATAACCCAAACTTTTTTAGCGACTATAACAACCAATCTTGTGATGTCGCCATGCAAGACCTCCCAGACAAATCTTTCCTTATTAACCCCGACTCCTTTACTTCTAGCTCCCTCGTTAGCGATATGCTCCTCACTAACATCCAACCGGCCGCCACCTACCCTCGTATCCTCCGTACCGACAACAATAACCCTCTCTCCGACGCCACCCCCAGCCCTTCTAGCGGTACCACCCTCGCCACTCGTCAGGTTGCCGCCGAAGGCATCTGGGTTACTGCTGTTCAGTCCGACGCTGGTATCGATTGTGGCAATGGCGACATCCGCCCCGACTTCTACGATTTTTACATTCGCACCTGCTGGGATAATCCTTCTGGCACATCTTCCACTATCTCCTCTACTATAAGGTTGTTCAACTCGGAGCAGATAGATTTGAACCGCAACCCACCCATCTCTGCCGTGTTCGAGAAACTTGCTCTCTATTTTGTTATGAGTTGGAACGCTCAAAATAGCGACATCGACGCCCATCTTGCTGGTCGTCCGTCCGAAGAAAACGGCACTAGTAGCTTCCATGTTTACTTTAGCGACAAAACCGCTGGCGCCTTCAAAGACTACTCTTTTGTTACTACTGGAAGAGTTCAAACTTTCCAGCTGGACGTCGATGCCCTAGGTGAGTCTCGCTATAATTACGACCCCACGCTCAAAAAATATTGTCTGCCAACCAACGTTACTTACGACGGGCAAAGCTGTAGCAGGACTGGTTCCGTAGAAGTAATCGCCTTCAGAAGCCTCTTTCCAGGCAGCTTCAGATATATGGTAAACGATTGGTCTGGGGAAGGGCTTAGTGGCCAAGATTTAACCGTCCGCGTTTTTGCTGGTTTTGCCGACTCTGGCATTGGTCGGTGGCCAAACAATGCACCAATTGCTACATATACATACGATGGCAGTAATACTATTGCTGGAGGATGCGAAGGCATAGGTTCGCATTCGTGTTGGAATGTTCTTACTGTCGATATTGGCGCTGATGGACGCGTAACCTTCGATGGTGGCCGTAGTTATGTAGACGTCATTTCTACCGTCACCAGCTCCACTCCAATTAGTACTGGCTCCACCGTTTGTACTCCCACCAATCTTTCTGCCACCTACAAAATCAATTACCACCCTAACGGTGGTTCTGGCTCCGACATATCCGAAGCCGTAGAAGTCGGCCAAGCTATCAATTTACGCAATAATCCCTTCACTGCCCCAGCAGGCAACTATTTTGCTGGCTGGCGCGACCGCGACACGGGCACACGGTACAGCGCTGGTCAAGCCGTCAACTTCAACAAGAGCGCAGACGAAGAAGTAAACCTCGATGCAATATGGCGGGAGCAAAGCTATTATATCCAGTACGAGGCCATCGGCAACGGCTCCACTATGCCTGACACTATTGTTCCTCTTGGCCAGCCAGCCACCATTTCTGTCAACACCTTCCCAGCCGCAGAAGGCCAGACGTTTAGCCACTGGAACACCAATATCGACGGCTCTGGCACTTCCTATCAAGAAAACCAAACCACTTCCGACTTTATCAACTTTGTCGATGGTCAAACCATCACGCTCTATGCTCAGTGGCAAACTGAGTCTCCTGCCCCCGCTATAGAACATTATCATCCAAGATTCTTCTACAATGGAGGCACCCTTACTGATCAAGATGGCACAGTCAGGTCATATGCTAATAACTGCGACGGCGGTAATATTGACACCATGGAGAGAGATTGCTATATTGACGGCTCAAGCGAAACAGCTGGTGTAGGAATGTATCTCCCCTCATGGTCGGACCGTCAAGAAACTGGTCTTAAAGGTCTTAAAAGAGCAGGATATACTTTTACTGGTTGGAACAGCAAAAAAGATGGCTCTGGCACTCACTGGGATGCCGACCAAAGCTATACCTATGCCGCTCTAGGCAGCCCAGTCGGCGATTTTAATCTTTATGCCGAGTGGCGACTAGATAGCCAGCCAGTAACACCCACTACTCCCGCTTCCGTTTGTGGCGACAACATCCCCGCTATGCAAAACTGGCAAAACACTCTCACTGCCAACGGCTCATCCGCCAGGTTATGTGACGAACGTGATGGCAACTCCTATATTGTCACCAAAATTGCCGATGGCCATGTCTGGATGACTCAAAACCTAAAGCTTGACTTTACCAACCTCAAACCAAACGTTGCCATCTCCGACGCCAATACCAACCACCCTAGCACCAACTTTGTCAACTGGGCTAGAACCTATCGCCCAATTACTAGTATAGGCGGCAAGGTTACAAGCACTCAAGCTTATGTCACTGCCCTGTTAAACAATAACACAGCAGACGATTATGGTCATCTACTTAAAGACTACGGAGTTTATTACACTTGGTGGGTCGCCGTAGCCGGCACCAGTCTTTCTGGCAGAAACACCACTGGCGACATCTGCCCTGCTGGTTGGCACCTACCTACCGCAAACGATGCCACAAATCTACTAACTTACAAATTGGGCCTAGAAGATAAAAGCATTTATTACTCTACAAACGATCCAGACACTACATATCCTCTCCACAATCAAGCCGTTAATAAATGGCGGGGCCTCTTTGAGGCACCCATGAATTTTACCTATGCTGGAGCATTCACCGACGAAGGGTTTTTAAACAACATCAAGAAAGAGATAGGGTCCTTTACACAGGAGAATATTGGCACCGACTACTGGCTTTCTTCCACATCATCTTCTGGAAACTCCGATTTGCGAGCCGGAATTGACATTTGGTTTAAAACTTATAGCAAAAATGGTGGAACCTACAACAATCTAAGACTCTTGCAGGCCGATGGCAACTCCTATATTGATGCCGCTCAACCTGTCCGCTGTATGCTAAACACATCTAACTTATAAAGGACTAATATGTCGCCAGAAAAAACAACTCAAACGACCGCCACAACAACCACAACAATCACAACAACCACAACAACCACAAAAGCTAAGTCATTCATTAAGCCTCTTTTAGTAGTTCTTTCCATTGGCGCTTTGCTCATTGGTGCTTTCTTCGGCGTATGCGCTCTTCTTGGCGCCATCAAATCCAAAGAGTCCTCCCAAAACCCTATTGCTGGTACCGCCGAACCTGCAGAAAGCGCCAAGCCTAGCTATACCCTAGAACGCGACGCTGACACTGGTCGATATATACCTTTTGGCTCCGACGAGTCCAAAAACAATTCCGCTGAAGCTTTTGTCGAGTATAAAACCGCCATTATTTCCAGCTCCGACTCTACTGCCGAAGAAAAGTTTGACGCCCAGATTTCTCTTGTTACGCTTTATATCTCGCTAGAATTATTTGACGAAGCCGATAAAGTTTTGCATTCCATCGACACCGCATCCTTAACCAGTAGCCAACAAGAAACTCTAAATAATACCCAAGTCTACCTAGATGGCATTCGGGAATTATAAAACAATTCCAAGTCGTGTCAAATTATGCTACAATATGACAGATGATTTTTCCAACCGAACACGAACTTGTTACCTATGCCGAAAACCTGGGCAAGACCCTCTCCCTACCTGCAGTTTTTGAACTAATTGGCGATGTTGGTGCTGGTAAAACCACCTTTGCTCGTGGCCTCGCTAAGGGCCTAGGTGTCAAAACCCCCATCACCTCCCCCAGCTTCTCCATTTCAAATCGCTATATCTTCCCGCTAAAAACTCAGCCCGATAAAACTGGCCTTCTTATCCATTACGATTTTTACCGTTTGGACGATCCTGGCCTTATGCAATTCGAACTAGAAGAAGCGTTGTCTTTGCCAAACTCCGTAGTACTCATAGAATGGGGAGCCTCCGTCAAAAAACTTCTCCCTGCATCTTCAAAAACTATCACCTTTCGCATCTTGCCAAATGACGCCCGTCAAGTGGAGATAAGCTAATGGAACTATATCTAGACACTTCCAGTTTTGAGATTATTCTTCGCCTCGACAAAAAAGAGTATCAAGCCAATCTAGGCCATTCTGCAAGCCGAGATATCCTTGGTTTTATAGAAAGCAAACTTGCAGAAAACCACATCACTTGGTCTAATATTACCAAGCTCACCTATTTCTCTGGTCCAGGCTCATTTACGGGGCTTCGCATAGGCGCCAGCGTCGTAAACACCCTTGCTCACGAGCTAAACATTCCACTTTTCGACCACCATAACCAAAAACATCAAATTATTCTGCCAGAGTATGGCCGCCCAGCCAACATTTCCAGCCCTAAGAAATAAGCTTTTTCGTCGAAATATGCTATAATCAACTTATGGCAAAAGATGCTAACGCACAAGAAATCTTCCAGCTTAACAAGCCAAGGTCTATCGTCCCACCCATGGCCAATGTCGTAGGCGATACTCACGCCGAAACTCGCGACGAATACGAAGCCCGTCGCCGTGCTGAGCTTGGTCAGGTACTTCCGCCTACTCCTGCCCCTGCCACACCCGAGCCTGCCCCCAAGACCTCCCTGTGGTTTATAATTTTATCTGTTGTGTTTGCCATCATCGCTATTGCAGGTGCTGGCTTTGGCATCTATCAATACACCGAAAACGACAAACTTCGCACCACTAATGCCTCACTCGAAGCCGAGCTAAAAACCGCTAGTTCCGAGCTAACTCGCACAAAAAGGCTTTACTCAGATGCCTCGCTCGAGCTAGAAGCTCTTAAAGCCCTCCTAGAGGAGCAGTCAGCCGAGGAAGTAGAAGACGATAATCCCGCTTCAGAAAGCAATTCTAGTTCCGACGCCGCTCCGTCCGCTTCCGACCCATCTGCTCAAAATCAAAATGCGCAAACTTCTGCCGAATAATTTGTAAATTAAGTTTGCAAACTTGTGCTATAATATATACGGAATATTAATTTTAGATTTATTTGTTAACCCGTTTGCGAAAGTCAAGCCGCAAACAAAAGACAATTAGAAAGAGGAACTATGAACATAGTCGCCATAGTTATCGCTGGAGTCCTAGGCCTAGGGGCTGGAGCTGGCGGACTTTTTGCGTACAATAAGAAAAAAGAAAACGGAGGCAAAAACAAAGCCGAAGACCTAATTCGCAAGGCTAAGCACGAAGCGAGCGAAATCGTCTTAGAGGCCAAAAAAGAGGCTGCCAAGATTTCCGAAAAATCCGCCCAAGAAGAAAACGATCGTCGTCGTGAGTGGAAACGCACCGAAAACCGTCTAGCCGAACGCGAAACTTCTCTAGACAACAAGCTTGATTCTCTCGAAAGAAAAACCGAAAAGCTCGCTCGCGAAGAAAAAGAGCTAGAAGACCTTAAAAATGAGGTTCGAGATATTCGTGTCAAGCAACACGAAAAGCTCGAAAAAATTGCAGGCCTTTCCAAAGTCGAGGCTCGCGAGAAGCTCATGAAAATGACCGAAAACGACATCAAACAAGACCTCGTTGCGCTCGTTGCCAAGGAACAAAAAGAAATTAAGCACGACATCGACGAAACTGCCCAAAGTATCATTCTTACCGCCATGGAGCGTATGAGCTCCGAGGTAACTGCCGACCGCACCATCACCGCACTCAAACTCCCCGATGACGAAATGAAAGGTCGCATCATCGGCAAAGAGGGGCGCAACATCCAAGCTCTCCAGCGCGCCACAGGTGTCGACATCATGGTTGATGACACTCCAGGCATGGTGGTTTTGTCCAGCTTCGACCCCATCCGTCGCCAAGTTGCGCGCTACGCCTTAGAGCGCCTCATGAAAGACGGCCGCATTAACCCTGCATCCATCGAAGAATCCGTCGCTAAAGCCGAAAGGGAAATAGAAAAAGAAGTTGTCCGTGCTGGCGAAGATGCCGCTCGCGAAGTTGGCGTGGTGGGCATTCCAAGAGAAATCTTGCATCTTCTTGGCGAGCTTAAGTTCCGCACTAGCTACGGTCAAAACGTACTTCTTCATTCTATTGAAATGGCTCACATGGCTGGCATGATTGCCGAAGAAATTGGTGCAGACAAACGCGTCGCCAAAACCGCAACTCTCCTCCACGACATGGGTAAAGCCGTTACTCACAAAATTGAGGGCAAGCACGCCGAAATCGGTGCCGAACTTGCCAAAAAATATGGCATGCCCGATAGCATAGTGCACGCCATTGCTGCCCATCACGATGACATCGAGCCAACCACCCCCGAGGCCCTCATCGTCAAGATTTGCGATGCCATTTCTGCCGCTCGTCCTGGCGCCCGCAACATCTCCGCCGAAAACTTCGCCGAGCGCATGCGCGATTTGGAAAACATTGCTACTTCATTCCCTGGCATCGACAAAGCTTATGCCATTTCTGCTGGCCGCGAGATTCGTGTTATTGTCGAGCCCAAGCAAATAGACGACCTCACTGCCCTAAAGCTCGCCCGCGACATTGCCAACAAAATCGAAGCCACCATGAGCTACCCAGGTGTCATCAAAGTCAACGTCATTAGGGAAACACGGGCTGTGGAATACGCCAAATAAAAGTAGCCCCCAGCCAAACGGCTGGGGGTATTCTTATCTCATAAAAATCTTGTCTCCTTTCTTGCGTTTTGACCAAAAGCGATATTTCGCCAAAAGTCCAGGCTTTGCGCAGGTAGAATCGTGGAAAGCCCTGCCGTAGTCGGCATAAGCCGAAGGCTCTTTGAGCCAGCGTTCAGGAAAATGTACGAGTCGTCTGTTTCTACTGAATGCACCGCTTCCAAGGAAGATTACGTAAGGGTTAAGGCGAAGCTTTCTAAGGCTTCTGCAGTGCGAGAAGGCATCCGCCCCCACCTCTCTGACGCCAGGCAAACTTACCGTTGTAAGCGACATGCACTCAAAGAAAGCTCTGTCGTTCACCCTGAGTAAGCTTTTCGGAAAGACTATGTCATGCAACAGATAATTGTCCATAAAGGCTTCGTCGTCAATTTCCTCAAGTGTTTCTGGAAGCTCTACCGACAGCAGATTAGCACAGAAACAAAACGCCCGCTTGCCAATCTTGGTAACTCCATCTGGAATCGTAATATTGGTCAAAAGTTCAGCATCCTCAAAGGCCCGCGGCCCAATTACGGTTACCCCTTCGGGAATGGTCAGAGTCCTAATGGTTCCAACCGTTTTGTCGGGGAACTGCAACCTAGTCAAATACTGCACGTCGTCAGGAGAAAGCACATAGTCGAGCACAAACATACCCCCTTTTTTACGAGATTCAAAGTTCAAACAAAACCCAAATAGGGTCTTATCCTAAATCAATTATAGCATACTTATTCAAAAAAATCAAGTCACAAGCTAGCACTCTTGCATTTTGAGTGCTAGTTGAATATAATATAACCATGTCCAAACGCGATTATTATGAAGTTTTAGGAATTGGAAAATCCGCCTCCGAAGACGAAATTAAAAAAGCTTATAGAAAGCTTGCTCTAAAATACCACCCAGACCGCAACCCAGGTAACAAAGAAGCCGAGAATAAGTTCAAAGAAGTAAACGAAGCCTACGAAGTTCTCAAAGACAAAGAAAAGCGCACTCGCTACGACCAATTCGGCCACGCTGGTGTCGGTGGGAACGGCGGCAACCCATTTGCCAACGGAAATCCGTTTGGCGGTGGCAACTATAATTTTAACGGTCAAAGCTTTAGCTTCGACTTTGGTGGTGCAGGTGGGCTAGACGATATTTTAGGTAATTTGTTTGGTTTTGGTGCTGGAGGTGGACGCAGACGCCCATCTCGTGGCGCCGATTACGAAACTTCTGTTACGCTCGATTTCCGCGAAGCTATTTTTGGCGCCACTAGGGAAATCACCGCTCCAGGGACAAACAAGTCCATCAAAGTCAAAATCCCTGCTGGTATCGACGACGGCATGGCTATTCGCCTCGCTGGCAAAGGTGGCGAGGCGCCCTCTGGTGGCACTAAGGGCGATTTGTACGTGCGCGTTCACGTTAAGCCCGACAAAACTCTCACTCGCGAAGGCAACATCATCCTTTCCGATATAGTCATCTCCATGGCCGATGCCGCACTTGGCTGCGAAGTTGACGTAGAAACGGTGGACGGCTCCGTGACGATGCGGGTTCCTGCTGGAACCCAGTCGGGCACGCCGTTCCGCCTCAGCGGACACGGCGTCCCGATGCGGGCCAACGGCGACCGCGGCCCGCACATCGTCACGGTCATCGTAGAAACCCCCAAAAACCTTACCCGTCGCCAAAAAGAACTGCTCGAGGAGTTTCGTGGCGGCAAATCTGCCGACAAGAAAAAACACAGCTTTTGGGGCTAAACCTACAAAAACCAAATCCGCCTATTTTTTGCCAGCTTAAGCTAGCATCCTTTGGTCTTTGCCTTTATCAGCTCGGCATATTCCTTTACTACTTCTGTCATAATTTCTCTCCAAGGCTTTGGGATAACCTTTTTGGCGCAAGCGCCAATTTCACCTAGCCTAGCCTTATGCTCCATAATCTTCTCCGCTATCGCCTCTGGCTCTGCACTCTCAGCAATCAGTGCATTTACCCCATCCTCCAAGTTCTCGGCCGAGCAAGAGCCTTTCACTAGTAACCCTGCCGTGCCCATTGCCGCCGCTTCCCTCAGCACCATCGGTGCGCTGTCGTAGAGCGACGGAAACACCAAAAGGTCAGAAAGCTTGTAAAGCGCCATCAGCGTCTTTCGCTCGTTAACTTGCCCCAAAAACACCGTCTCCTTTTCTAGCCCCAATTTCTTAGCCAGCTTAACCGTTTTGTCAAAATCTGGCCCCTCACCAGCTGTTACTAGCCTAAAATCAACACCTTTGTCTTTTAGTATTTTCGCCGCCTCAATTACTTCTTTCAGATTTTTCTGTTTGTTGTGCCTCCCCACAAACAGGAGCATAAGCTCATTCTGGTTTGGCGCCAAGCGTTTGCGCAGCTTGTCTATTTCATTATCATCCACTTGCTCAATGTCTGTCCCGTTTTCCATAATCCTAATTTCCCCGTCAAACCCATAGCTTCTTAGCACTTCGCGCGTACCTTCGTTTACCGTCCAAACCGCATCACACTTTCGGTAAAAATCCACCACTATCTTTAGCATCAACTTTGACAGCTTTTTGCTATGCGTTCTCTGCAAAAAATCATCATAGTATTTAGAGTGGAACGTCGCAATTAAGGGAATCCCCAGCTTTTTGGCAATTCTAGCCGCCTCAGCACCAGCTACGAATGGACTTTGTGCATGCACAATATCAAACGGAATCTCGTTAAGACTCTTGCGGTATTTTACCCCCACGGGCACGCCCACATACCATTGCTCGGTTGGGAGCTTCAGCCCAGGCGATAAGATTTTATTTACTTCTGGGTATTCCTCGGCGTGCTTATTTTTTGGTGCCACATAATAAACCTCGTGCCCCAGCTTAGTCAGGCCGTCGCAGTAGGCATAAGTAACTCTTGCCACCCCATCGAGTGTTGGCGGATAAGAATCGCAAAATTGCCCAATAACCATATGCTTAAATTATAGCACATGTGTTATAATCAAAAAAACTGGAGGTATTATGGAGTTTCTGCGCCAAATGTTGTTAAGAAATGGCCTTATTGCAAACGACGGTAGCTACATCACCGATGCTGTTTGTCGTAATCAGCTTTGTGTTTGCGACAAACATGGCTATGTCACCCACCACATCGAACGTGCCGCCAATGGCGTCGACCTCGTCGTTAGAAACGCTCGCACTCACATGGTCGATTGTCGTCTTCGCTTGTCTTAACTTTGCTGTTCATAGTACATCATTTTTACGCATTTGCTATTCTGCCTGCTAAAGCTTCGCCCAGTTTGCCCAATCTTGACTTGCCGCCCTCTTTAGCGTATAGTTTACTCACATGGTACCGTAGCTCAGATGGTTAGAGCGTGGGACTCATAAGCCCAAGGTCACTGGTTCGATCCCAGTCGGTACTACCAATCATAAAAAGAAGTCCGTTAGGACTTATTTTTATGATTGAATAAATGCATGACTGGGGAGAACCAGGGACTGGTGCGAACCGACAAGGAGACGAGAGAAAATCTTAAGCTTGCTTAAGATTTTCCGAGACGACGCAGTCGAGAAGCCGAGCGAAGCTCGGCGCATCCCAGTCGGTACTACCAATCATAAAAAGAAGTCCGTTAGGACTTATTTTTAATGGATGAATCGAATGTCTAGATTAAGATTAAAGAAGAGCTTATTACCTTGCTTATATAGTGTTCCAAATTTATGTTTACTTGTTGACGCTGTCTCAAATTTAGTATTGTTAATTAGATAATCTTTGAATTCATCCATATCATAAAGAGTGAAGCACGCTAAGCTTCCATCATCTTTGACAAAGATGCATCCACCGCCCAATCCCGAGCCATCCCACTCTCTTGTTGGTATCATGCCTAGCGTTATGTTGCTAAGAAAATCTTTAACTTTCTTCGAAACTAATTCTGGCGATTTGTCATTAAAGAAATTCGTATATGCATCAATAAGGTCTTTTACTGTTCTAGTACCTTTCCCAACAAAGAACACCATTAATAGTCCGCTTATAATTTCTGGTAGGTTCGAGTCTGTCATCTCTAGATTTTGTTGAAATGTTTGGTTTGTCATTCCATAAAAAACAAATTCACCATTGTGCTCAAAAATGTATTGCATGCGGTCTTTAATTTTTGAACTTGTTGCAATAGCGTTTACTTCATCTATATCGCCAGTAAAACCTTCTACTTTGTAAATAAAGTTCGTTGACTCGCTTGCGTTTAGTAAAGTGGCTGGGCTTCCTATTTTGGACTTTACAGAAAAACCTACTTGGCGCGCAAGTTTTTCATGAGGCATTATTGAATAGGTTTCTACATCCGATTTTTTGTATGATGTGGCCTTAAAATCATCTAACATCAATTCTTCCATTGCTGATTCGCCAGAAGGAACATTAAAACTCGCTCCAGAGCCAGTAACGATTTCATTGAGAATGCTAAGAATAAGTTCTTTAGATAGATTTGCCGACTTTACTAGTCTACCGTTATATAGAATCGCTATATCCCCATTGTCTTTTCCATCAACAGTGTATTCAGAATCGCCAAGAATACTGTGCATCAATAGTTTAAGTATTCTAATCTTTTGATTTGTAGGTTTTAAATCTTTATCGCAAACATCAACCTTTTGATCATAGAGCATTTTACAAATGGCATATAGCTCTGACCACTCGCCTTTATTGTAAGTCTTCATTTTGTAAGGCCTCGATTATGTTTTTTGCCGTAGCTTGGATAGCTGGAATAGCTACGGAGTTTCCGAGCTGTTTCATTGCCTGAGTTTCTGATACTGGAAAGATGAAAGAATCTGGGAAACCCTGCATCCTTAAACCTTCTCTCGGCCCCATGCACCTCTCCACACCATCAACAATATAGCAATCCCAGTTTCTCCTATCGTTTACGCCAGAGTGTCTACCGCCGACGCGCAATGTAAACCCAATTTTTTTGTCGACATGGCCACCCCAAACATCGCTCATAGTTATTTTCAGCGGAATTGGCTCTGGAAACTCGTATGGCGTATTCTTGTTTTTAAAACCAACCATGTAGAGCCTTGGTCTATGTTGTGGAACCCCATAATCAGAAGCTTTGATAATTTTATAATAAAGACTATAGCCTAAGTCCTCGGTTAGTACTTTCTTAATGGTCGCGAAAGTCTTGCCATTATCATGCGTTAATAAGCCTCTGACATTTTCGAGAAAGAATGCCCTTGGTTGTTTTTCTTTAATTATTCTAGCCACGTCAAAAAATAGAGTGCCTCTCATCTCATTAAATCCTTTTTTAAGGCCAGCTTGTGAAAATGGCTGGCACGGGAAGCCCCCAGTAAGAATGTCAAAATCTGGAATATCTTTAGCGTCTACTTTTGTAATATCACCAGCAAACAATCGTTTTTCGTCCCTAAATATTTTAGGGGATACTTTTTGATAGTTTGCTTTATAGGTTTTTCTCGCAGCGTCATCCCATTCCGAAACAAAAACGCATTCCGCTCCTAGATTATGGAACGCAATATGAAAGCCACCAATCCCAGCAAAAAGGTCAATAAAAGTATACTTCTTTTTGCTCTCGGTCATGACGACTTACTTCCTTGCTTTCTTCAAATGCTCTCTCGCCTTAACTGTCACCACCCTGCCTTTTGGCGTCCGCTCAAGAAGCCCCAGTTGCAAAAGATATGGTTCATAATATTCCTCAATCGTTGTTGGTTCATCTCCAGTTAGCGCTGCAATTGTCGTTAGCCCCACTGGTCTATCTCCATAGTTTTCTAGCATCAGCTCCAACATATTTCTGTCTGCTGGGTCAAGTCCAAATTCGTCTATCTCCATCAAATCTAGTGCTTCCTGCGTAATTTTTTTGTCAATAATTCCGTCGCCGTTTACATCCGAATAATCTCTTACGCGCTTTACCAACCGGTTCGCAATTCTTGGCGTCAACCGACACCGTGTTGCTAAAAGTTCCGTAGCCGCTGGACTAATTTCTTTCCCTAAAATATTTGCCGTTCTCGAAACAATCTGTTGGATTTCTGGCAATTTATAGTACTCTAGCCTGTGAATAATCCCAAACCTGTCCCTAAGCGGTCCCGCCAGCGCCCCCGTTCGAGTCGTTGCCCCAATCACCGTAAAGTGTGGCAAATCTAGTCTTACACTCCTTGCCGCTGGCCCCTTGCCAATTACAATATCCAGTTTATAATCTTCCATCGCCGAATAAAGAATCTCCTCCACCACCCTACGCAACCTGTGGATTTCGTCAATAAACAGCACATCGCCGTCCTGCAGGTTCGTCAAAATCGATGCAAGGTCGCCCGCCCGCTCAATGGCTGGCCCGCTCGTCACCTTTAGGTTGGCGTTTAGCTCGTGCGCAATCACATTAGCCATCGTGGTTTTACCCAGCCCAGGCGGCCCATAAAGCAGCACATGGTCAAGTGTGGTTCCGTCGTCACGTTTTTTTACGGCGTCAATGGCAAGCTTAAGGTTGGTTTTAAGCCGCTCCTGCCCAATATATTCAGAAAAAGATGTCGGACGGAGGCTTTTTTCGTATACCTCTTCCTCTGGTTCGTCGTGCGACTTAACATCCACGATTCTCTCGGTACTTCTCTCTATGGCCATAACGCCATCATTATAACACAATATGTTTATCCTTGCATTCTCCTCGGGGCATAATCGACCCCAGTTCGAGCTTGCTCGACATACTTTTCCAGCAAGAAAGGAGATTACAGTGAGCGCGCACCCGACTTCGCCAATCTGGCCGTCACCGACTTTTCTGTGTTTGCTACTGCCCATCAGTCCTAACCCTCTCTTGCCTCGCCCCGCTTCGCGGGGCCTTTTTAATACTTGGAGCAGTTTGTTCTGAGGCTAGCGAGGCGAGTGGTTCATCCGAGGGGGTCCCAGAAGTTGCCACCAAGAATAAACCACATTATGGTATAATTTTACAAAAGGAGTGTTATGGAACTAAAAAAGAACTCAAAAACTTGGAAAAATCTCGAAACAGCGTTTGCAGGTGAGTCTCAGGCCCACATGAAATATCTCTATTTTGCCTCTCGCGCCAAAAAAGACGGCTACGAACAGATGGCAGATATTTTCTCCGAGACCGCAGGTAACGAAAAAGAACACGCCAAAATATGGTACAAACTCCTAAATGGCGGTTCCGTCGCCGACACAAAGTCAAACTTAACCGCTGCTGCTCAGGGCGAGAACTATGAGTGGACCGACATGTACAAAGAATTTGCCGCCACGGCTCGCGCCGAAGGCTACGACGAAATCGCCGAGAAGTTCGACCAAGTTGCCGCCATCGAAAAAGAGCACGAAGCTCGTTTCCTTAAGCTTCGCGATAATATCGAGCAAGACATTGTTTTTAAATCCGACAAAGTTACCATCTGGAAATGTCGCAACTGTGGCCATATTTTTGTCGGTGAAGAAGCTCCAGAAACCTGCCCCGTTTGCGCCCACCCTCGCTCTTTCTTTGAGCTAAAAGCTTCCAACTTCTAAAAAAGCCCCGCCCTAGCGGGGACTATGAAATACACGGGATTTGCTATACCACCTATGGCAGCTGGGGCAAACTAAAAGGTGCGGAAGGCTAAAGTTCGGTTCCAACCTCACATCGCATTTTGGACAGCGCCCAAGCATTAAACGATCGTCATCAGACAGTTCTGGTTTCAGCAGCTTTGTTGGGTCTACTCCCATATCCTCTGCGATTCCTGCCAGCAGTTCTGCCAAAGCCTCCTCTAAAGGCTTGTATTCTGCCATATTTATCCCTCCTAAAGAACGAGTTTTGAATCTATCCTTTCATTATACCACAAACCGCCAAAAAGGTCAAGTTTATCTCTGTTGTCTTTACTAAAGTTCTGTGTTATAATTTAGTCAACTTATAATATTTAGCAGGGAAAAATTATGTCTGGACACTCCAAATGGGCCACCACCAAGCGTCAAAAAGCCGTTGTTGACGCTAAACGTGGCGCACTTTTTACTAAAATTGGCAACCAAATCGCCATCGCCGCTCGCCAGGGAACTGATCCTGCGATGAACCCGTCCCTTGCCATGGTTCTCGAGAAAGCACGTCTCGCCAATATGCCGAAGGCCAACATCGAGCGCGCCATCGCTCGCGTTGCCGATAAATCCGCCGCCACCCTAATAGAAGAAGTTTACGAAGCCTACGGTCCAGGCGGCACCGGCATCATCATCGAAGTCGCCACCGACAACAAAAACCGAACTCTGCCCGAAGTCCGCCACACCGTCGAAAAAAACGGCGGTCGCTTTGCCGACTCTGGTTCGGTAATGTTCCAATTCCGTCGTGCTGGCGAAATTGTCATCAGTGAAAAATCCGAAGATGCTCTTATGCAGGCTCTAGAGGCTGGCGCCGAAGACGCCGAAGAGGTTGAAGATGGTATCGAAATCGTCACCTCGGACAAGGATTTAATGAAAGTCCGCCAAAATCTCCTTGATGCTGGCTTAACCGTTACTTCCGCCGAACTTAAGTATATCCCCACTACCACTGTTCCAGTTGATGGCGAGAATGCCGAAAAGCTCGAAAAACTCCTCGACGCCATTGACGACCTCGACGACGTTACCGCTGTTCACACTAATGCCGAATAGACCCCACTTTACGAACGTCAAATAGCCTCCACCATCCCCACCGAATCCCCCCAAGCTTCTCACGAGTCTTATGGGACAGTTAGCCACTCGTAGTATGTTATACTAATTCCATGGAACGATTCTTAGACTTTTTTACTCCAAAATCCTATATTCTCGACCTCTTTATCGATAAAAACCAAAAATCCCTTTCTGGAACAGTTAAAATTTCTGGCAAAACTAAAAAGTCCGACTTAATCAAACTCCACTCTGTCGGGCAAAAAATCGACTTTGTCCGCCTTGACAGTCAGGAAATTGTTAATTTTCACCTAGAAAATGGCGTTTTAAGCTTTTCTGCGCCCTCTAGGAGCGCCGTTACGGTAGAAGTGGGCTTTCATGGCTCCATTGGCGAAAATATGCAAGGCGCCTACCTTTCCACCTACGAGTACCAAGGCCACAAAGAGCGCATTATCTCCACCCAGTTTGAGTCGCACTACGCTCGTGAGTGTTTTCCTTGCGTAGACGAGCCCGCTGCCAAAGCTACTTTTAAGCTATCCATCTCCGTCCCAGACGAAGACGACATCGTACTGTCCAACATGGAGGTGGATTCGCATTCGGCCGTCTGTCGTGTTCCTGACGACTGTGTGGCGAGGACTAAGACAGAAACCAAACACAAATCCACCTTTTACCGTTGGCAATTCGCAAAGACCCCGCAGATGTCCACCTATCTCCTCGCCTTCGTCATCGGACGTTTCAACTTCGTTGAGGGCAAAACCAAATCCAGTGTATCTGTTCGCACCTTTGCCCCTCTTGGCTACGACCCCAAACTTTTGCTTTCCCCCAATAAGACCGCCATCAAATCACTCGAATATTACGACCAGCTTTTCGGCACCCCCTACCCCCTTAAAAAACTCGACCAAGTAGCCATCCCCGACTTTGAAGCTGGCGCCATGGAAAACTGGGGGCTGGTTACCTACCGCGAATCTCAACTTCTCTGTGACGAATCGTCTTCGCTTGGTGTCAAAAAATCCGTCGCACTCACCATTACCCACGAACTGTCTCACCAGTGGTTTGGTAATCTCGTCACCATGAAATGGTGGAACGACCTTTGGCTAAACGAATCTTTTGCTACTATTATGGAGTACTATGCCACAGACCATCTTTTCCCTAAGTTCCACGTTTGGGCCGATTTCTTCACCTCCGACTGTCTAGCCGCATTTTATCGCGACGCCGTCCAAGGTGTACAGGCTGTTCGCGAAGACGTTTCTAGCCCAGCCGAAATCGCCACTCTGTTCGACCCGTGTATTGTTTATGCCAAGGGCGCACACCTCATGCTTATGCTCATCCGCGAAATGGGCGAGGAAAACTTCTTCGAAGGTCTAAAAGCCTACTTCAAAAAACACGCATACAAAAACGCCGAGGCCAGCGACCTCTGGGCCTCTCTCGAGCCATACACCAAGGGCTTTTCTGTGCGCGATTTTATGACAGTTTGGATTACTAAGCCAGGCTATCCCGTTGTTACCGACGAGGCCCAACAACGTTTCTTACTAGATGGCTCCACCGACTCTCAGAAATATCCCATTCCCGAAGTGCGCGATGATATGTCTGGCCACTATCTTATCAACCTTTCTGGCCCCGAATTTGAGGATGCTCTCAAAAACTTCAGCCTTCTGTCCGAGGAACAACGTCTGCGTATCCTTATCGACCGCATGTTACTTGCCGAAACCCCCATTGTTTCTTCTGCCTCCCTTCTGCCACTAGTTTCCAAGTTCCAGAGTGAGCGTTCTGCACCCGTTTGGGAAATCGTCGACTCAATCATTTCTAAACTTATCATTTTTATCGACTACGACTCTAGCGAAGAAGCCAAATATAAAGCGTTTCTCTATCAACTAGTCAAACCCGCCTTAGGCCAACTGGGCCTTGCGCCACACCCATCCGACTCCGTAAACGACACCGAGCTTCGTTGCACACTCATGGGCATAGCTCTTTACTCCAAAAATACCGATTTTCTTGCAAGCCTAGATCCGGCATTTGGCGGCTCGTTCGAAACATGGCCTGCCGACCTCCGTCCATTTATTCTTGGCGCCAAAATGTGGCTTAACGAACCCAACTTTTATCAAGTTGTGTTAGAAGCCTATCGTACCACCACTAATCCCGAGCTAAAAGCCGATTTGCGCTCTGCTCTAGCTAAACCCCGCCTAAAGGAAAATATCGACTTTGCTTTCTCGTGCCTCAAGGATTCTCCAGACCTCAAGCCCCAAGACCACCTAGGCTTTTTATTGCGTCTTCGTCGCTGGCGCTATACCAAAGAGCGCGCCCTAAATTGGTTGCTTAGCAATTGGGACTATATTTATCAAATTAACGGCGAAAAATCCATCGAAGATTATCCGCGTTATTTTGCCTCCACCATCGACCGAAGAGCCGATGCGGACCAATTTTTAGAGTTCTTCTCCCAAAAAGCCGACGATCCAGTACTTGCCCGTACACTTAGGGTTGCTAAAAACGACATCGAAGCAACCTTATCTCTAATTGCTTCCGATAAAGCCGCCGTTCTCCGCGCCATCAACAAGCTATAAAGCTAAGAAGCCACTAAAATCAGCCCAAAATCTCAAAAAAGTAGAAAAATCCCCATAAAAACCCTTGCAAAAAAATATAAAGTGCGATATACTCGAGAACAGTTAAACAAGTCAGCGTTTCTGACCTCTGTAAATAAAAGCAACGAAATCCAAACGGCGAGAAAAGGGTTCAAAAGAATCCAGTTTTCCTCACCAAAAAGAGATTTCTTTAACAATTCGATAGACAATAAAGATTTTAATTTTGACAGCATCAGCAATCAAGTCCTAGACTTGCAAAAGTTAAGCTTCGATTGCTAGATTATGTCAATGCATAAAAAGGTAAATAAGGGCACTAATAGTGGATGCCTTGACAATCAATACCGATGAAGGCCGTAGGAGTCTGCGATAAGCCTCGGGGATCTGACAACGAGATTTGATCCGGGGATTGCCGAATGGGGAAACCTAATACGGGTTATGCCGTATTGCCGTTATCTGAACACATAGGATAATCGAGCGGGAACCAGCCGAACTGAATCATCTTAGTAGGTTGAGGAAAAGAGAGTAAACAACGATTCTGAAAGTAGTGGCGAGCGAAATTGGAATAGCCCAAACCTTAAGACAACCTAACGGTTTAACGACCTGAGTTGTAAAAGGGGTTGCGAAATTAGATAATTTTTATGCCAAGTGGTAGATTATTCGACTATTTGGTATAAAAAGAAACAGCGTTAACTGAGTTCAATAAGAAACAATCCATTAGATCCTAGCAGAACGACCTGGAATGGTCCGTCAAAGAGCGTGAAAACCGCGTACGCGAAAGGGTCTTTGGCTTATTATATCTTTTTTCAAGTAGAACGGGGCACGAGAAACCCTGTTTGAAGCTGGCAGGACCACCTGCCAAGGCTAAATATATTGATTGATCGATAGCGAACTAGTACAGTGATGGAAAGGTGAAAAGAACCCCGGGAGGGGAGTGAAATAGATCCTGAAACTTAGTGCCTACAAGGTGTCGGAGCAAAGCAGAATAAAATCTGCGATACCGAATCTCAGGAAACTGGCTGATGAAAATTTATTTTCAGAAGCCAAGTTTCTGAGATTCGGTAAGGCTGGTGCGGTCTGGAGCGTTAGCGACAGACCCGCCAGACCTAAGTTCGCGGCGTGTGCTATGCGCACGTCCGCCAACTTAGTCGCTGATTTTATCTGTCATTTATCCATATCGTAGATTTTATTCTGCTTTGTGACGGCGTGCTTTTTGTAGAACGATCCAGCGAGTTAATGTTGTCGGCGAGGCTAAGTCAGTTGACGGAGCCACAGTGAAAGCGAGCCTTAATCAGGGCGACAAGTCGGCAGTATTAGACCCGAAACCGGGTGACCTAACCATGAGCAGGCTGAAACTGCGGTAACACGCAGCGGAGGGCCGAACCGGGGTACGCAGTAAAGTGCTCGGATGACTTGTGGTTAGCGGTGAACAGCCACTCGAACTCGGAGATAGCTGGTTCTCCTCGAAATAGCTTTAGGGCTAGCGTTGTGTAGTAGCCATCAGGGGTAGAGCTCTGAAAAGGTCTAAGGCTGGCAACAGTACTTATCCTTATCAAACTACGAATACTGGTGGTGTAA
>JAFRCT010000008.1:0-51802 GCA_017404245.1 Candidatus Saccharimonadota bacterium
TAGGCTTTTGGTGTAATCTGTTCCTTCAGTTAAGGTTCGCCCTAGTGCGGACACTCCCACTTCTGGAGACAAGGCTTCTCCAGTATATTGTATTGAGGTTGGATAACTTACGTTTTGCTCTGTTAGGGTGAATGGTGAGATGCTAAACTCGGCTGTTTCTTCTGTGAAAGTATATGCGCTTTCATCGACTGGTTTTATTGTAATGGTGCCACTGCCTGCGTTTATGTTTGTGCCGTATATGAGCTCGTAATCTGTTCCCTCTACAAGCATCTCTGCCTTTGAGTCGTCAGTATAAACCGTTACTCTGGGTTTAATTGCATTTCCAGAGTAGACATAATTGTTGTCTTCTATTTCTATAACTGGGTCAATTTCCAGCACGGTTATAGTGTCGTCTGCGACGCAACGAATTGCGTATCCGAGCGACTTATTATAATCGCCAATCGTATGCGTTGTTCCGTCAGGATTATGATAGCTATCGGTAAAAAGCCCTGGGTTTACTCCGCCCGAGTAAAGGCCCAGGCCATAAGCCGCATATTTGTTTAGGATGGTTGATGACCAATATTTTCCATAGGTGCTTCTTCTATTTATTTCTGTATTTCTATAATAGCCAGAGAAAAGAATATTGTTGGGATATTGCCTTAAATTGTTTGATACTAGGGTTCCTGGAATTTCTGAGCCGACCGTATTTGCATTTTCCATTAGAGATACTTCCCCGCCTAGAGCAACGCTCATTCTGGCGTAATCGCCATTTTCTCCGCCTCTTGGCATATGCCAACTGGCAGGACATAAGTCTCCCGCCGCATCGCCTGTTTCGGTGGCGAAGGTAACATTGCCAGCCGTTGCCGTATAATAATTATAAATACCACCATACGACCACCACGAATATGGAGGGTTTGCACCAATTTGGCCTACGGAATCAGACCATTTTGGACTGGCAGTTAGGCTACGATTAATGTTGTCGCTCGAAAAAGAAATTTGATTGTAACACTCGGCGGTTCGGCTATTGCATTGAACCCAAGTTTCTCCAGTTTGCACTTTTTCTGCGACTTCATTCATAAAACCAGGGGCTGGATTGTTTGTATTTTCTGAATTAATTACTAGGTTTGTATTTGTGAGGTCTAGCCTTAAATTTTCTATGGTCCAGCAATTATCATCTGCTAACTTGGCAACTGTATACACATTTCCATCACGCTCGTCTTCTAGGGCAATTACAGAACCTGCTATTACGGATTGGGTGTTGCTGTCATAGGTGGCTGCGACCATTGCGTTGCATTGTCTCGCCGAAAAACTCTGCAATGTCCCTGATACGGGAACCCACACGGCGTATATTTTTGCATCTGTAGTATATTGCTCGGGGGCGACAATGGTGGTTCTCGGGCCATAGATTGTTGCGCCATTGCTAACTGTCGCTTCACTGTCGAAGCTCCAACCAGCAAAGCCGTATCCTGGCCTGGAGTAGTTGGAGGCATCAAGATAAATATTGTCTCCAGCCGAGATGTTGGTTTTGCTTAACTCTGCCATCGAGCCGACAACATTACTTCCATTTCCGCTGTAGCTCAGCGTATAAGAGCTTACTTGTCCATTTGCGAATGATGAACTAATTAGGTCGCTGAGTCCTATGATTGTCATTAGTGCACTTAGCACGAGAATTAGGGTGCGCTTGTGCTTGACGAAGTTTTGAAAAAAGTCATTTTGTTTTATTGCGCTAGCAAAGTTGAGGTTCATACTTATGATTATATTAGTATCGCTAAAAAATAACAATTGTCTTTAAGTTTGCGCTAGATTTAGCTCGGTGTTCGTCGACTTTTCCTTAGTAGTGTGCTAGAATAATCCCTAGTCAGGGTGTGGCGCAGTTGGTAGCGCGCAGCGTTCGGGACGCTGAGGTCGTCGGTTCAAGTCCGATCACCCTGACCATGGTTTGTTGGAATAAAGATACCTCCCTCCACACCCTTCCTTTAGCCTTTATACGCGGAGGATATTATGACTGGGGTAACAATGCAGACACTATGGGCGCTCCGCGGGGTCGTAGGTTCAGCGGCGGCTATTGGTCATCTACAACCTATAGTACTACCACTTCGCGCCGCCTAGGCTTCGGCTCAGCGAACTTGGATCCTTCCGATGGGAACAGCAAGGGCTACGGGTTCGCTGTCCGCCGTGAGGTTTGCTGGGGGTTTGTAGCTGTCGTGAACAAAGCCTAAACCTATATCGTCATGCTGATGTTTGAGATGGCATGAATAATGCTAGAAAAAATAATTGCCGTTTGATAAACTTAAAATGTATGAGAAAAATGGTTTCTTTGATTTTGTCCATTGCAATACTTTTGTTGGCGCTTCCCTACCTTTCTATGGGAGCTTCGGCGTTTATGGCAAAATGGGCTTATGATTGGGGGATGCCTGTACCTGTGGTGAAAATTATACTAATTGTCGCTATGGCGTTGATTCTGTTTGCGGTTTTTTCGATAGTAAAGAAAGCAGTAGTGCTTTTAGTTATCGGAGTAATAGTAATGGTGGGACTGAATGCGCTGGGAGTTTACAACATGAAGACTGACCCTAAGGATATTGTTGCACAAGTGTCGCAGGTGGCGAAAGACAACAGCGAAACAATCGTAACAGCCAGCCAAGATTTGTTTTATCAGGCGACAGCGTATGTGCAGGCGGTAAACCCAGTGCAAACCGTGATGGACTTTGCTTCTGGCGACGATTCTTATTGGTATGTTACTAAAAAAGACGAAGAACTCGACATGGCGAAGGAGGTGTTTGAGGGATACGAGATTAAGGAGACGAAAGAGGCAGGAGAGTTTAAGGCTTATCATCTAGTGAAGGTGAGCGCAAAATCAGACAAAAATCGCCAAGAAGTCGCCGAGGAGAAAGATGGTGAAGGAGAAACCAAAGACGAAAATTAGCCTTGGGGCTAGATGGAAAAAAATACCCAAGCGCACCAAAAAACAGATTTGTTGGGTGATTGGGGTTTTGATTGTGATGGGTGGATATGTATTTTGGGATGTGCATTTTGGTGGGCCGCTAACCAGTTTGTTTAACAATAGAGATAAACTAATAGAAATTGTAAGACGAGCAGGAATATGGGGGCCGATTATCTACACTGTTCTGCAGTTTATGCAAACGGTAGTGGCGCCAATTCCTGGCGGAGCGACGGGGCCGATTGGCGGATTTTTGTTTGGGTGGATGGGGGTAATATGGACACTCGTGGGTACAACGCTGGCGGCGGCACTGATTTTTGCTATCTCTAAGCGCTACGGCAGAAACTTAGCACTAAAGGTTTTGGGCGAAGAACAGTTTAAGAAGTTTGACATGATCCCCGAAGATAGGGCGGAGATGGTAATTTTTGCGCTGTTTTTGATACCAGGATTACCCGATGACGCAATTTGTTATTTGGCTGGAGTTACAAAAGTGCCGATTGAGCGACTTTTGGTGTGCTGGGCAATCGGACGGATTCCTGCAGTGGTAATGGCGAACTACATTGGGATGGGGATTGAAGAAGGAAACTTTGGGGGCACTTTAGTGGCTCTGGGAATAGCGACGCTTTTGATGGGGTTTGTAGCGATTAAACACAAGGAAATAATGGAAGCGCTTAAAAACTGGCGGACAAAATCGCAAGAGAAAAACGACGGTTTAGGGAAAACTGCGGATTAGCACCGAGAAACTGGTCGACAGCGCGCGAGACTCCAGGCAGCTCGGGATTGTTGTAATCGTGAACGATAACGATGGCATCATGGGAGAGTTTGGGAACAACAAGGCGTAACGAGTCGCGGATAGAAGCATAAAGGTCGCCATCTAGGAAAGCAAATGCAACGCTTTGGGGCAAGTCAGGCGAAGCAAGCTCGGAAAAGAAAGCTTTTTTGATGGCTGGCAATGGCAAGTTGGCGCGACGAAAGCGCTCGGCAACCTCGCGGCGCGTAACTTTAAGTTCGCCAGCTTTGAAAGCGTCACCAGCAGAGGAGGAATCCTCGGCGGTTTTGGCAGGGAGGCCCGCAAATGAATCGTAGAGCCAGAGCTTTTTGACGGACCCAGAATCTTTTAGCAGTTTAGCTAGAAGAAGCGAGGTGTCACCCTTGTAGCATCCTAATTCAACAAAGTCGCCTTCTGATGCTAGCGAATTTTTGGCGAGACGAAGAATCTCCTCGGTTTCTTTTTTGCTTACTTGTTCCATTGAGCAATGTTTTATGTTTTTTGACTAGTAGGCCACAGTGCCTAAATTACTTGTCTAGAATTACTTTTGCGCGACGAATCATTTCTTCGAACTCGTCGGTGCGAATGACATAAATGGGTTTGGAGCCTTCGGCGGCAAGGTTTTCGTGGCGGTTTTCTAGGCTGGAGTCGTTTTTGGTGTTGTCTAGCTCGAAACCGAGGTAGTCGAGCTTTTGGGAAACACAGCGGCGGATTTCGGCGGAGCGTTCGCCAATGGTGGCGGTAAAGACAATGGCGTCGACACCATTCATTGAGGCGGCCATGCGACCGATTTCGGACTGAATGCGATAGACAAACATAGCATGGGCAAAGGTGGCGCGGTCATCGCCCTCGTCGCGAAGACGGATAATTTCGCGCATGTCGTCGGTAACACCAGAAACGCCAAGAAGGCCACATTTTTTGTTGAGGTATTGCTCTAAATCTTCGTCGTCGGTGAACTTTTTGGCGCGCTTAATGGCAAGGGCGGCGGCGGGGTCGATGGAGCCAGAGCGAGTAGACATCATAAGACCCTCGAGCGGAGTGTAGCCCATGGTAGTGTCGTGCGATTTGCCTTTGTAGACGGCGGTGATGGACGAGCCAGAGCCGAGGTGACAAACAATGAGTTTTTCTGGAAGAAGGTTTTGAGTGACCATGTAGTGGACAATGGAGCCAACGGATAGCCCGTGAGCACCGTAGCGTTTAATCTCGGCGGAGTCGGCTAGGTCTTTGTCGATGGCGTAGTAACGCATGAGGTTGGGGCGGTCGGAATGGAAGGAAGAGTCAGAAATGGCAATGACAGGTGTATCCTTAAACTCTTTGACAAAGGCTTCGATTTCGTTGGCGACAACGGGAACATGAAGCGGAGTGCGTTTTTTGGCGATTTCTAGCATCTTGAGACATTCTTGGTCGACAAGATGATCTTTGGTGAAGTATTCGCCAGTAGCGACAATACGGGCTAAAATGGCATCTATTTTGGAAACGCCGCCAAGGAACCCCTCTTTGGTTAGGATTTCATTGAGAGCGCCAACAGTGGAATTAAGGTCTGGGTAAGTGGTTGGTAACTTTTTCTTGAAGCCGTCGGCCTTTTTGAGCGTGCAGACAACTTTTTTGCCTTCGAACTCGAAATGAAGCGAACAGAGCAATTCGTCCTCGCGGTAGAGGGCATATTTGCGTGAGCTAGAGCCTGGGTTGGTAATAAGAATAAGACGTGGGGTGTTCATTTTTTCTTTTCCTTTACGATTTCTCCTTCACGGATTTTGGGAGTATCCTTGATTGCTTTTGATATTGTATTTTTGTTGCGAGAAAAAGTCAAGAAACCAGTAAGATAAACGGCGGCATAGACCATCATGACTAGCCCGGTAAGACGAGCTAACTCGTTAGGGACGATAAACTGGCCAGTAACACAAAGTATGCCGACTACGATGCCAATTGCTGGCCAAAGGTATGAGCCAGCGTGGGACTTGGTGCGACGGCGGAAGTCGGAAACGTTGAGTAGCTGAATGGAGCTAGTGAGGATGATGTAAATGCCGATGACGAAAGAGATGGCTTCTTTGATGAAGCTGGCGCGAGAAACCAATAACACGCCTGCGGCGAAGCTAAGAATGACATAAAGCAGTAGCAAAGTGGTGCGACGCTCGGGCGCAAGACGCAAGAAAGTAATGAGTTTAACTATGGCATAGATGAGGGCGATGATGCCGAAAAGTATGGCAATCCATTCGGTAACTTGGTCGGCCCAGACCACAAAACAAAGCCCTATACAAAAAAGGGCGATGGAGCTAACGATTTTGTCTAGTGTAGAATCTTTATTCATGAAGATATTGTAGCATGGCGAGAGGTTTTTTGGTATAATAGGCATAAGTATATTATTAACTTGGAGATAGAATGGAACAGTCAACAACCACGAGCAATACTAATGCTCAGCCAACAAACGAGACGCCAAGTCTTCGTGAAGATTTTTTTGTATCGAGCAATGAAGATAGCAGCTCTTTGCTAGACGGCGAATATGAGACAGATGGTAGTGAGGATTATACTGACTACGGCGACGAGTTTAGTACCGAGAGCGAGGCGACTACGACTGGGAGCACAGAGACAACTAGTGTTACAACTAGTAGTGGGGATGTTGGCACAGCGTTAGCGCCATACGCAGGAGCAATGATTGCCATAGCGATTATATCTGGAGTGCTGGCAATTTGGACAGCAGCCGTAAACTTTAAGATTAGCAAAAAACTTGGGCGCGGAACAGGTTTTGCAGTGCTTTCGATATTTTTCTGGCCAGTGATGGGTGGAATAATGGCTTTTTCTGGGCGAGAGAAGTCAAAGGCGGATAAATTAAACGATGCGCTAAAAAATCCTGACGGCACGCCCGCAATGGACCCAGATGAGGCTGAGGCCTTGGCGATTTTGGGAGCGGCGCAACCTCAAACAAATCCTGCGGGGGAATCAGCCACTGAGCCGACACCAGAAGCAGCACCAGCGGTGCCTGAGCCAGTGCTAGCAGAACCAATTCCAGCACCAACTGAGCCAGTAGTTCCCCTAACGCCTGCGCCAGAGCCAGCGCCAGTGGCACCAGAAGCAACAATGGAAACATCGCCAGTGGCGACAACACCAACAGTTGAATCGGCACCAGTAGCTCCTGCGACGCCCGCGATTGCGCCAGCAGAGCCTGTAGCGGCGCCAGTAGTAGCGGCTCCAGAAAATGTTTCTGTGGCTCCTGCAGCGCCAGAAGCTGCCTCTGTGGCGACGCCAGCGGAACCAGCCGTAGCACCAGCTCCAGAGGCTGCTCCTACCGCGCCAGTGGAGTCGGTTACGCCACCAGTAGCACCTGCGGCATAGAAGTCTATAAAACAAACTAACTCCGCAATTGCGGAGTTAGTTTGTTTTATAGGCATTGTATTTTTTACTTGTCTACTACTTCCCCTTCGACGGCGTCGTCGTCTTCGGACTTTTTGTCGCTGCTAGAAGCCGAAGAATCGTTGGAGCTATTTGAAGCGGTCTGATAAAGTTTGGCACCAATTGGCATGATGCGATTGTCGAGGTCTTTGGTGGCTTCTTCTAGCTTGTCTTTGTCGGCAGTTTCGTCCTTTAGGACTTCCTTGGCGGCGTCGCAAGCTTTTTTGATGGTGTCCTTATCTTCGTCGGAGATTTTGTCTTTGTATTCGTCTGGCATTTTCTCAAACTGGTAGACTTTGTTTTCGAGGATGTTGCGAGCATCGGCGGCTTCGCGACGTTTCTTGTCTTCGTCGGCGTGGAGTTCGGCCTCTTTTTGGGCTTTTTCGATGTCTTCTTTGGACATATTGCCAGAGTTTTGGATGGTGATGGACTGCTCTTTGCCTGTGCCTTTGTCTTTGGCGGTAACGTTTAAGATGCCGTTAGCATCGAGATTGAAAGTAACTTCGATTTGAGGAATGCCACGGGGGGCTGGAGCAATACCATCCAAGATGAAGCGACCGAGAGATTTGTTGTCGGCGGCAAACTCGCGCTCGCCCTGAAGAACGTGAATCTCGACCTGAGGTTGATTGTCGGATGCGGTAGAGAAGACTTGGGACTTGGAAGTTGGGATAGTAGTGTTGCGGTCGATAAGCTTGGTGCAGACACCGCCCATGGTTTCGATGCCGAGAGAAAGTGGAGTAACATCAAGAAGCAAAACATCCTTAACATCGCCTTGAAGAACTCCGCCTTCGATAGCGGCACCAACGGCTACGACTTCGTCTGGGTTGACGCCTTGCATGGGGTCTTTACCAAAAATCTTTTTGACTTTTTCGACGACTGCGGGCATGCGAGTCATACCACCAACCATAACGATTTCGTCAATGTCGGAAGTTTTGAGCTTGGCGTCTTTTAGGGCATTTTTAACAGGACCTTCGAGACGGCCGAGCAAGTCGGATACGAGCTCCTCGAGCTTAGCGCGGGTGAGGGTATACTCGAAGTGCTTGGGGCCATCGGCGTCAGCAGTGAGAAACGGAAGGTTAATTTCCACAGAAGTGGTGCTGGAAAGTTCTTTTTTGGCTTTTTCGGCTTCGTCTTTGATGCGTTGCATGGCAGCAGGCTCTTTTTTGATGTCGATGCCAGATTCTTTTTTGAACTCGTCGCAGAGGAAGTTGACGATGAGGTTGTCGAAATCTTCACCACCGAGATGAGTATCACCGTTGGTGGCTTTTACTTCAAAGACGCCGTCACCGAGTTCGAGAATGGAAACATCGAAGGTGCCACCACCAAGGTCGAAAACGGCAATTTTTTCGTTGTCTTTTTTATTGAGGCCATAAGCAAGAGCTGCGGCGGTTGGCTCGGGAATAATGCGCTTGACTTCGAGGCCAGCAATTTTGCCAGCGTTTTTGGTGGCTTGACGCTGAGAATCGTCGAAGTAGGCTGGGACGGTAATGATGGCTTCGGTAACTTTTTCGCCAAGGAAAGCTTCGGCGTCGGCTTTGATTTTGGAAAGTACCATAGCTGAGATTTGTTCGGGGGTGTACTTCTTGTCGTCCATTTCGACGGCGACACCTTCGCCTTTTTCGACGATTTTGTAAGGCATGATGTCGAGGTCTTTCTGGACTTCTTTGTCGCTGAATTTGCGGCCGATAAGGCGCTTAATGCCGTAAATGGTGTTTTTGGGATTGGTGACACGTTGACGCTGAGCGACTTTACCAACAAGGCGATCGCCCTTTTTGGTGACGGCGACGACGGACGGGGTTGTGCGGTCGCCTTCGCTGTTTGTGATAACCTCTGGCTTACCAGCAACCATGTAGGCAAAGGCGCTATTGGTGGTGCCAAGGTCGATACCGATGATTTTTGACATGAGATTTCCTCCTATATATTATATGTGCGTTTTCTTAGGTTTCGTTAGCAGACTGTTGTAAGGAGTGCTAATTTCTGCACTCATAGTAGCAAACTAGCACTCGTTTGTCAAGAGTGCTAATTCACTAATAAAAATCCCCCTAATCGGGGGATTTTTACTTGGGCTTTAAGCTCCTAAAGTTATTTAGAGGATGGGAGCTGGGTGTATTTGGCTGGGCCAAAGCCAAGAATCATCTCGAAGATGGGCTGGAGGAGAATAAGGCCGACGGCAAAACCAGTGCCTTTTTTGAAGGATTTGGCAAGCTTAACTTGCATGACAATGCTTAGCATGAAGTTAGCACCAGGAAGCAGAGTGAGAAAACAAAGCATTGGCTCCATGTTGAGAATTTGAAGCATGGTATAGGAGCTATAGACTGGAATAAGAGATTTCCAGCCGTCTTTGCCAGCTTTTTTGAAAATCTTCCAGCGAGCAATGACGACAAGAACCACCCAAGCAAGCATGAGAAGCACTAAGAAGAAAGTGCCGATTCCAGCCACGATGCCAGCGGTGGCTGCGGTGGTGGCGGAGCTGGGGTAGTTATTGGTTAAGTTGTAGGTGTACATTGTTAATCCTTTGATTAATGTAATATTAACCTTAATTTAACATAAAGATGTAAAAAATACAATAATTATGCTTGGTTAAGCGAGCCTGCGGGCGGCTTGGCGAACTAGCTCGGACCAAGATGAAGAAGCATGTGGAGCAGAGGCGAGCTGCGTAACCGTGAAATGGTGACGGACAGCAACAACAATTTCTTGGATGACTAGCTCGGCGGACGGACAAACGACAGTAGCGCCAAGAACTTGACCTTTGGGACTAGATAAAAGCTTGATGAAGCCAGAGCGAAAATCGGAGGTGTTAGAAGCGGAAACAAGAGACAATGGAAGCACGGCTTTTTTACATTTGAGCCCTTTTTCCAAGCAACTGGACTCGGTGAGACCAGTAGTGGCGACGGCTGGGTAGGTGTTGGTAAGGCGAATGAAGCCTTCGTAGTTGCGGAGGTTTTTGGTGCGGCCGACCAGATTGGCGGCAGCGAGCGCGCCCTCGTAGGCTGCCCGCTCACTGGACGATTCCCCGCCAAGACAATCGCCAGCGACGTAGATGTGTTTCATGGAAGAAGCTAATGTATCGCTTGCAACAATTCCGCCACGGCTGTAAGCTACGCCTGCGTTTTCTAAGCCAATATCGGCGACAGGGAGAGAACCAGTGGCGAGAATGATGGTTTCGGCTTCGGAGGACCTTTCGACACCACCACGAAGATAAGTGATTTTTTGTAGGCCACTAGTTTTTGAGGCAGGAGCAACCGCAACCACACGAGATTGAGTGAGAATCTTGACTTTGAGTTTTGTAGTGAGATATTTGCCGAGGAATTGGTTTACTTCTTCGTCTTCGCGTGGGAGGATACGCCCAGACAATTCTGCTAAGGTGACTGGGACGCCTAGCTCGGCGAAATAGTTAGCTAGTTCACAACCTGTGGAACCTGCGCCAACAATAAAAACTGATTTTGGCGGACGAGGCAAAGCAAGAGCGTCGGCAGGAGTGAGGCAGGTGGCAGATTCCACGCCAGAGATTTCGCCAATGCGAGGCTTAGCGCCGGTAGCAATAACAAAGCGTGGAGCTGCAAGGATTTGATTTTTGACAGCTACTTCGTAGGGCGACAAGAAAGAGGCAAGGCCTGAAACGCAGGTAATTTTGGCAGATTCGAAAGGCTTTTTGTCGTTTGCGCCAGCACGAGAGCTGGCAAGAGTGCGCCAATTTTGAACAGTTGGGTAGTTGAAGCGCAAGGAGGAGCTGGAAAGACCAAAGCGCGAGCTGGTACGAGCCTTGTAGTAAAGGTGAGAGAACGAAAAGGCAGCTTGGGAAGGGATGTCGTAGCCATTTAGGGCGGAGCCGCCCCACTTGGAGGACTCAATGAGGGCGGTTTTAAGGCCAGCCCGAGCGCTGGTTAATGCGGCGGCGGAGCCAGCTGAACCAGAGCCTAAAACGATGACGTCGTAGTCGAATTTCTTCTTCATTTTATATAATTTTACCACGGTTATTGTAAACAAAAGCAAGATCGGGAGAATACTTTTCTAATTCGCGCCCAACTATACGCTCGAGGTCGGCAGAAGTAATAAGCTCTCGGCCTTCTAGCCAAATAACTATGGCATGAAGGACTTTGGCCGTGATTGATTCTACCGAACGCTCGGGAAGTCCAAGAGACTGGCCCTGATTCTTGAGTTCGGTAACGAGCTGCTCGGGCAAGAAAGGGTTAGGAGAGGCGGTCATGAGCGACCCCCTAAAATGGTGAAAGCAAGAAGGAAGAAAGCCAAGACCAAAAAGGCAAGACCGAGAAAAATACGAAAGAAGGATTTGTTTTTGAGGCGCCAGCGCTGAACTTCGGCAATATTACGGCCAGAACGAAGGACAATGCGTAAGGCAAGAAGCGGAAGGACGGAAAGGACAGTAAAGCCAACAAGTGAAAGCGCTTGATATGTGGGGGAAAGGCGCAAGATTGCATCGGCAACTAGGAGATAGACAGAGAAGCTAAAAATTATTTCGCTAAGAGAGGCGAGCATGCCGAGAGAAAAGGATTCGGAAGTTTCTGAAGCGGTTTTGGCGCGACGAGTGAGAAAATTGGAGAGCGTGCGAGGAATCCAAAGTTCGGTAGTGGTGCCTCTTTTATAATAAACTGCCCAAGACAAGACGGCTAGGGCTAGTAATATACCAAAAACTACCGAAAGGGCCGTAGTGGAAAGGGTACCAGCAAAACTAAGGCTAGAAACGAGAAAACAAAGTGTGCCAAGAAGCAGAAAGTTGAGCAAACAAGCCCCAGAAATGTAAGCCGATGCCAGAGAACGTGTGCGTTTGCGCACGTTTTTGCCAAGTGAAGAATGATAGAGCAAAAGCAAAGTGCCAAGAGGCAATTGGAATGAGGCTACCAAAAGACCGCCTAGTAACACCGTGCCAAGAGAAGCAAAACTGCTCATAGTTTGATTATAGCATAAGCCAGATAAAATGTAAGGGGATTATGCTTGAAACGAAAAAGCTTGGCGTGGTAGAGTTGGCTCATGAAAAAGTTGAGGTATGGAAAAATTGTACTTGGGGCAATGGTTTCGTTGGGGAATATGACCAATTTTTTAGCCGTGCATTCAATGGCTTTTGCCGAAGAAATAACAGGGGCGGAAGCGCCATTCGTTGAAGATTCTTTCGGAAGTTTGGTCCGCGCTCAAAACGGAGTAGAAAATGAGGCCGAACAGATGTCTCAAACCGACAACGAAGTAGAACAGGAGACAGATTCGGCGGAAAATCAAGCCGAGCCTGAGGCGCCAACGGATGAGCAGGGCGAGTCGGAAGAACTTACAGTAGTAACTGAAGATGATGAGGGGAATAGGCAGCTAAATATAGTGATTAAGAGTTTTAATCCTGGATATTCCAGACCAGAAGTAGTGGGGGAATATTTTGAGCTAGCTAGGCTCAAACAACAACCAATTTTGCTCGCCGGCCTGACGGTCGTTTATGAAACCTCGGGAGGAACGGAATACCCGTTTTATACTTTTTCTGAGGGAAGCGAAATGGTCGGCGAGTCTCTCCTTTTTAGATTAAGAGGAGAAGAGGTTGCGGCGGACGTAATTTATACTAGAAATATGTCGGCTACGGCTGGGAGATTAAGCTTGAAGTATGGGGGTGAGGTACTAGATACAGTATGTTGGGGACTAGATGAAGTAGGTTGCATAAGCGAAAGGTTTGTAGATGGGAAAACTTTGGTGAGGAGTATTACGGATGAGGAGATTGGTGATTTTGAGATGATAAGTGGATACATTCCGCCAGAATATGATTTAGAGAATCCCAATTTGATAGTTATTGAGCAGCCAGAGGAAATTGTGGAGCCAAAGTGCCGAGCAGTGGAACTTTCGGAGATTTTTACATATTTTGAGACTGTAAACACAGAGCAGTTTATTGAGCTGTTTAATCGAAGTGACGAGGAGGCGGAAGTTGGTGGTTGTGCAATAAGATATAAGAACAGAGTTTATGCGCTTGAAGGAAATATTCCTGCGAATGGGTTTATGACGGTTTATCCTGCGAGTGCATGGGGGCTTCAGATGACGAAAAATCCGACTTCGAGCAACTTGGTGGAACTGATTGACGTAGATGGCGAGGTGGTGGACAGACAGGTTTATACGAGTGGGCAGCGTAAAGGCATGAGCCTGGCGGCATTTGGATATAGAAGTGATGGGGGAGAAGTTTGGGCGCAAACGTATAATATTACGCCAAATGCAGAGAATGTACTTCAGGAATATAAGAGTTGCCCGGCTGGGAAAGTTATAAACTTAGCAACGGGAAATTGCGTGAACGATACAACCATACAGACAACTTTGGCGGCTTGTCCAGAGGGAAAATATCGTAATCCGCTGACTGGGAGATGCAAATCGTATGCGGCAACTGCTAGCGCTACTCTTAAGCCTTGCGCAGAGGGGTACGAACGTAACCCAGAAACGGGACGTTGCCGTAAAATCGTAACTAATGACGGGGCGGATTATGCCCTAAAAACAGAAACCTATGAAGAAAAGCGAGAGTTTGTGGCAATTTGGGCGATTGTTGTGGTGATTTTGGCTGGAATAAGTTATATAATTTTTCAATATCGCGAGGAAATTAAAGAGAAGTTGCATAGGAAATAGGTGGGAACAAACAAAAATAGCCGTTAAATTGGGGGGGCAATTTAACGGCTGTTTTTGGCTACATGGTGGCGGGGGTTCGATTTGAACGAACGACCTTTTGGTTATGAGCCAAACGAGCTACCAGGCTGCTCTACCCCGCGATATGTTGTTATTATACACCATACCGCAGGGGGTTGTCAATATTTTAGAGCACCAAAGCGGGTGCGCCACGTTATGCGGCTTTTGGCGATATGGCTTTATGAGCTGGGCGTACCAGAGTTGGAACAGCCGCTCAAATCGACGTTGCCCTGAGCATCAACTTTGATGCAATTGACAGTAACATAAAAATTTTTGTCTATGGAACTAGAACCATTGCCCGTTGCCTGAATGGCAAATTCGGCATAGGGGAAGTAGCTGTCGGTAAACTCGACGCGCGCCTCTACACGAGAGTACATATCGTTGGCGCGGCCTGTAGAGTCGATGGAAATTTGAGCATCTTGGAAAGGAGTAGTAGTATTGCATTCTTGGCCAGCGGTCCTACCAGTGCACATCTGGACAGAAAAAGTAGTGTCTGGCGTGCCGTAAGGAAGCGAAAGGACGAGCAAAAAGGTGTCGGCGTTGCGATCGGGGCCGTTAACGGGTTCTGGAAGGGCTAAAACGGCGCTACAGTAGAACTCTTCGGCAGTGTTCTCGTCGCAATAGATATCTTGGGGTGTATTTTCGGAAGTGTGGTCATTAGATTTATAAAGAACGTCTTTTCCGACATAGTTATTACCTGAGTTTTTGGTAGGGACAAGAAAAACCGTGGCTCGGTCGGTGTCGTCACCCTTCGTAACATCCAAATCGGAGAGCGAAAAACTGGGGGCGGTTTGAATGACTTGAGCGGAGATGGTAGGTGGATAGGACGTGGTATTGCCAAACCTTCCGCCTTGATTAGCGAAGTTTAGGGCTTGGCCTTCGCTGTCGTCTTTACTATACCAAGAGATTTTAATTGCTGTAACTTCTGTTGGGTTTTGGACAGATTTGAGAGGAATTACTTTTAGGGTGCCTGAGGAGCTGAGAGAGGCGCGATAGTCGGCAAGAACATTATTAACTACGACGCAGGTGTAAGCTTGGACTATGCTCTCGTCCGTTGTGTTTTTTTCTTGAATGGTAACACCGCTGCCGCTATCCGTCGCACGACCAAGAGCTTCTTGCACGGCGTCACAGTAGAGGTCCCCGTTGTTTTGGACAGAATTAAAACTAGTTTCCATTGCTGTCTGGATTTCAGAACAGGTTGGGGCGCCGCTGGAGGCTGGGACTGCGGATGGATTTAATAAGCACTCTTGGTACTTTTTGAGGGCAACTTTGGCATCCTCTACTCCAGCGAGGGCAGAATCGTAAGCCGATTGAGCTAGCTCGTCGGATGTAGTACGGCTGGCTTCGCCAACAATAATACGAATGAAGCTAACGGTAATGACGCCAAAAAGTAAAGTGGCGATGACGACTACGTAGATGGACGTGGCACCTGATTTGAATTTTTGTAATAGTTTTAGCATATATCCTCCTTAAATACCTGAGCCTGAAGCTTGAGTTGAAAAATTAAATTTATTGATGGCACAGTAGCTAAAGTCCATGCTGGTGTACGAATCGGTTTGACAGAAGTCTGAGGACGACATGATGTTTACACCACCAGAGATAGTAGCAAGGATAAAAGACGCTGAGTAAAACAGGCGCCCCGTACTAGCCACGCGAGCAGGCGAGAAAACGACAAAATCATAAAGGGCAAGAGCAGTATCGGAGTCAGACAAAAGTTCGGTGGCGTTTTCTAGTGAAACTTCCTGAAACTCAAAGACGTGTTGCCCAGCAAGGCCTGGGAGACTGGCTGGGACGGATGGGTCTGGGTATTCGTAGGTGCCCGTGGCGACCTTCATAGAAGACAGGCAAACATCGCGAGAGTTATCTTCTACTTTGATTAGGTGGAAGTTAGAAAGGGCTTTGCCGTCTTTGTCTTTGAGACTGAGGCGATGGGCGGAGTTGCTTTCTCCGTCGGCAAAAGAGTAGGCTGAGCCAAAAGTGTAACCAGTGTTCCAGATATAACTATATTTGCCAGTACAAAAAACTCCAGCAACGGGAGCGCTAATGTCTCCGCTAGTGGAGCCACCAGCAGTTATATTGACCACGTCGTAAAATTGACGATAGATGAGCGCTTGGCCTTGGTTTCTTTCGCATCTGTTGCGGCTGGTGGAGTTAGTAAAACGAGTGCAGAGCGTATCGAAGCTTGTGGAGGGCGACTCGGTGAGCGTAGAAGTAAAATCGTCTATGAGGTCGCGACCAACAGCGTTGATGGTTTTGATGGAGTAGCCTTTGCGGTAGAGAGTTACGATTTCGTTAGTGATGAGGGTAATAGTGATAAGAAGAACGGATAAAAAAGCAATGGCAAAGCTAAGCTCAATGAGTGTAAAGCCATTTTTGTTCGGTTCCCTGACTCTCATATTATATATATTATCATAAACGGATTAATTTTTCACTATCTGCCCGCACAAACGGAACCTTCTTTGTTGGTGTTTATATCGTAAAGGTCGTCTAGGGCTATAAGTGAGACGCCCGATGAGTTGGAGGTGGATTTTAGGATACGGACGTTTCGGCGGTTGCTGAATCGGTTGTCGTCGGAGTCGATGCAGAAGTTGACGTCTTCGGGGATGGAACTAGTACTGATTAGTTCGTTTAGTACGGCGTTAAACGCATTGCTGGCACTGGGGCCATTAAGATTATGAAAGTCGTAACTATCAGTACTGGTTATGCTAGGCTTGTAATGATAGCTATAAACAATGCCAGAAGCGGGAGAACGAACAATAAGTACGGCGGAAGCTAGCGAGTTGCCACTTTTGTCTTCGATGGTGGCTTGCCACGGCAGAGTGTAGGCGCTTTTGCGGTAATAAGTGACATTGCAAGAAGCCGCACTTGGGCAGTTTGACATGTCGACGATATTGGCTTGAACGTCTTCCTTTAAGATGTCCAGAGGATTGCTTTTGGTTAGTTGCGAGGAGTTGACAGCCTTGCCGACGATATCGTAAGAGTAAATGGTGCCAGAATGGACATTGGTGCTTGTTGGTGAATCGAATTCAGAAAAAACGATAAATTTACCATAAATTGCCAGTGGCGAGCGACCAGGCTCTGCGGTTAGAGCATTGTCGTTTGAGACGTTAAATATGCCTGAATAAACTCCACGAAGATATTCGGCAAAATCGTTGACGGCATCGTCGTAACGCTGACGAGAAATGGAGCTGTTGGCGCCAGCAATTAGCCCTACCATTAGTAGGCTAGAGATAGCCAAGAAGAGCGTAACTTCGATGATAGTAAAAGCTTTAAGGCTGGTTTTAGAGTGGGTTACCATTGTATTTTTCTACCTCTCTTTTATAATTTGCGGCGTAATTTGTAAGCTGGTTTTCCTCTGCAAATTTGAGTAGTTCTGTGGCGAGCTTTTGACATTCATTTTCGAGGCCCATGGCCATGTAGTATTCGTAATAAAGTGAGTCTAGAAATTGGATTTTTTCGCTGGGCTTTTCGGCGGAGCTAAACAGTTCACGAGCGAGATTGTCAGCGCGAATACTTTGGCCTGTGCGCACATAAACCCAAAGTAGCTGACGAAACGCTTCATAGCGAACCGCGTGATTTGTTTGATAAGTAGAGATGATTTCTGCTAGGGATTTTTCAAAAGAAAGTAAATCTTCGTAGGATGAGTTTTCTAGGACGGTGGGGTCCGAAAGTGGTAGCGATTCGATGGTGGCTTTGGTTTGATTTTCGGAAATGTTCCTAATGACAGCTGGGACAACAAAAATACCTAAAATTATGACTATGACGCTAGCGAAGACAACAACAAGCGACTTGGAGATTTTGGGGAAGCCAGAAGCTTTAGGCTTAGGCATGATTATTCCTCCAAATCGATAGCGTCACGATAGCTGATGGCTCGTGCGGAGTATTCCTCGTAGAGTGTGGCGTCGTCTAGAGCGGTTGGAGAATAAAGCCTAGAATAAACGTTCCAATATTGGAACAGCTCGGTGTTAGACTGGTGCGCGGAAAGATCTATACTGTCTAGAATGTTTTTAGCTTCAGTGTAATTTTCTAGGGAGATTTGGAACGAAGCTTGATTTAAGGTGGCGCGGAGAGTGTCAACTGAATTTTCGGCAGAGGTTTTTTGCTCATCGAGCCACTTCATATAGTCGCCTTCTGGGTCGGTGGAATCTGTTGGAGTTACGTAAATAGTGCCCGCAGAGGTGGGGGCGTTTTCGTAAGTATCGCCATTTGATGACTCTCCAGTACCATTGTTTCGATTGGTTAAAAGGATTATCAATAATGCAACTACGGTGATAGCCAAGGCGATGATAATTAAGATGAGGAGCACGTGCTTGGCCCCTTTATTGACGGATTCTCTAGTTTCGCGTTCAAAAACGGCAGTTTTAGCCTTTTGATTGGTTTCTGGCACTATTATTTCTTCGTCATGATTCTCCATGTTATTAGTATAAGCACTTACTCAAAAAAATGCAAGAAAGTCATCCATTGCGAGAAATTGGAAGGCTCTGGAGCTGGCTCTGGGGTAGTAGAGTTTTTATATTTTTCTTTGGCAGTGGGGCTATTTTCTGGGAGATAAACAAGATGTTCGCCTGGGAGCTGCTTGTTGAACTTGATACGAGCAGAAAGCTCGGCATATTCGTCAGAAGCATAGTAGGCGTTTTCTAGTTCGTAAGTGTCGGTTTCTAGCTTTAATAGCTCAAGTTCGCTTCGGCGTGTAGCAATGGCCTGCGTGAGCTCCCAGTTGTGAGACATGGCCGAGATAGAGCTGTAGGTCCAAAAAAAACAGAAAACTATGGCAATAACAAAAATGATGTTATCGAAGTTGAGATAGTCGTGTTTTGCTCGAAAATACAATCGACGTAGACGGGTCTTTAGGTTCTGCATGCTTATGTTTATTATAGCATATCTACTGAAGAGTGGGGGCGGTTGGTTTGCGTCTTGCTTCGCAAGACTTCTCTTCTGCGTCGTCTCGGAAAATCTTAAGCAAGCTTAAGATTTTCTCTCATCTCCTTGAAGAATCGAACTGTTGGTTCTCAACCACCCTTGCCATAAAAACAGGGGAACCAAAGGTTCTCCTGTTTTTATGGTGGGGGCGGTTGGTTTCGAACCAACGACCAAGCGGTTATGAGCCGCCTGCTCTAACCCCTGAGCTACGCCCCCAAGGGAATATATATAATATATCACAAAAAACGACGTTTGAGGGAGTTTAGCCAAAAAGAATGGCAACCATGAGGGGGAGGGTAATGACGGAACAGAGAGTGGATACGACTACTAGCTCAGAAGACTCTTCGACTTTGCCGCCATATTTTTCGGCAAAAAGACCAAGGGAGGTGGCAGTAGGGAGGGCCTGAATGAGCGTACAAACTATGATAATTTCTTCGGGGAAGCCAAGAAGCTTTAGTAAGAAAAAGGTAATAACTGGTGCAAGGACAAGTTGGATTAAAGAAACTATTAAAAGACGCCAAGCTTTGATAATCTTTTTGAGCTGAGCGGACGAGAGCATATAGCCAATGCAAATGAGGGAAAGTGGCGTAGTTGCCGAGGCGACGTATTTAACGGAAGAAGTTAGCACATTAGGTAATTCGGCATGAAAGAGAAACACAACCATACCAAGGAGAACGGCGAGAATGTTTGGGTTGAGCAGGGTCTTTCTGAGGAAATGTTCGCCAGAATCACGCTTGAACAGCCAAACGCCGTAGGAGAATAGTGCCAGATTAAAGGCGATGATGAACCCGCAGTATGGTATGATGCCCTGTTCGCCGAAGGTGGTGGAAATGATGGGATAGCCCAGAAAGGTGGCGTTGTTAAAAATAAAGGCGAATTGAGCCTCTTTGGCAAGGGAGCGCTTAAAAATTGACTCGTTGAAGATAAGCTTGGAGACAATAATGAGGATAGTCATAACAATAAAACCGCCTAGTAATCCCAAGAAGAAGAGATTTAGTAAGCTGTCGCTATTCTCGACTGGAAAGGCCGAGAATAGCGAAGCTGGCATAAAAACAGACAGCAATAAATTGACTAGATGCTTATTGGTGACCTCGTCTACTAGTTGCTTCTTACCCAGGAAAAAACCTAGCACGATAATTAGTGCAATTACGCCGAGGGAAGAATAGAAGTTAGTGAGGTTTAGCTCCATGAGTTATTCAACGAGAGTGGTATTGTTTGGTAAGAACGATAATGACCACTAAACTTACGCTGATGAAAACTGCGTAGTGCAGTAAGCCCTTTACACCAGATGAATCCCGAGTGAATGCGCCAGTGTTAGGAGCTGAAGTTGTGCGGCTGGCGATGGCGTAGTTGGAAAAGCTAGCTGTGGTGAAGGTGAGGGTGTTGGTGACGGGATCGTAGGTGGTTGGAATAATTTCGTAGGAGCCGTCGTGCTTTTCGTGGACAATAACTACGTCGTTGCCGTTAACGCCTTCTTCTAGCTGGAGGGTGATGGTGGCAGGTTCGTTTAGGCTCTCTACGGGTTCTTCCCAAGCCTCGTCTTCGGTGCCGCGGTATGTGATGTTATAAAGAGAGATGTTGAGATAATCCTTAACTTCGTAGCCGTCTTTAGAAACGACATCGGCAAACTTTTCTTTGGTTTCGTCGGTTAGCTCAATATCTTCGATGTCGAGTCTGGCGGTGCCATGGTCTAAGGTGGTTTGGGCGCCTAAGTCGATGGCGCCAGAGCTAACCTTTGCTGTAGTGGGGTTAACTGTGTCGCTGATTTCGACAACATCTGCAACGAAGTAAGCGGCGCCAGCTGGAACGGTGAAGGTGAACTCGCCGATGCCATCGTCGGTGGTGACTAGGTCGGCCATATTGACGTTTAATACTTGGTAGCCGTAATCTGGAACGATGCGCATGGTGATGCGTGCGCCGGCTGGAACGGTAAGGCTGCCATCGTCAAACTCAGCCTCGGGGTCAGCCCAGAACTCAACGTAAGGAATACCACATTCCTCATCTTCGGCGAGATTGCAGGCCAGAAGTTCTTCGCTGGTTTCGGCGTCAATTTGCTGACAGATAGCCGTATTCATATTACATGAATAGGTGATGCCCCCTAGGGTGTATTCTACGGCAACGGGGGAAATGGAGGAATGTCCAATGTAGTTTTCGCCAGAGGCTTGGGCGGGATCGGCCGTCCAGAGGAAGTTTCCAATATGTTGGTTTTCGTTCGGTGCGACGGTTACGGCGATATTATAAATGCCATCAATAGCCTTTGGAACTTCCATTTCTAGAGAAACCACTTGATATTCGTAATGAGAAAGGTACGACTCTTGGTTGTCGTAATCAATTAGCTCCGCAATATCAATTTCTGCGTCATTAATAAGAAGGTGAGTTAGTTTTATGTGCCAGAGGGTTTCTATGCGAAAGGAGACAGTCTCTGATTCGCCGTCATCGTTGTAGTAATATTCTATGTCTTCGTTTTCGCCACGATATGGCTCGACCCAGCCATCGTTTATAGAGAAGGCGATGTTGCTTATGCCGTAGGTTTCGTCGATACAACTAGCCCCTTCCTCCTCGACGCACGCTACGAGAAGGTGAGCAACGGAGTCTCCTGGCTGTGGTTCTGGATTTTCGCCACCATGAGACTCTTCTATGTAGGGCTGAAGAGAAAGGCGCTCGTGAGCGACGGATGACATGCCGTAGTTTGCGGTGAAGGTAAACTTGGTTTTACCATTTAGCATATCTTCTGGTTCCCCAGCTTCGCGAACTTCAAACCTTTCGGACATATCGCCACCAGTACGAATGTCTGGGGTGCCTGTATTTTGGTCGTCTGGAATTTGAAGCTCGATAGTTAGAGCATATTTGCCGTCGGTTGCGAGATATTCGTCTTGGTCGCTTGTCCACTCGAAGCCATTAACCGTGAGATGGGTGACCCATTCGGCGTTGCTATCAACTCCGACAGCAAGCCCATATTCGCCTTCGCCGTAATTTGTGGCATAGGCTTTGGTAAATGGCAAGAAGCTAGCTGTAACTAGGGCTAAGCTAGAGCCAAGCGCTAAGACTCGTTTGATAATTTTGTTCATTATTTTGCTCCTTTTATTTTGCTCCTTTGACAAACACATATAACTTCTTATGTTTTTATTATACATAAAAAGTTGTTTTCTTGAAAGAAAAATCCGCCTTATGCAGAAGTTTACATAGGGCGGATTTGTTACCTAAATAAATTATGCGCTAAGCAAAGGACTTAGGCTTTTTTCTTGAGGGTAAGGAAGCCGTTGCGTGGATTTTCGTTGACTTCACGGTCGGCAGGAAGGTCGCAAGGAGTGCCTTTACCACCTTTTGCATCTTTAGTGAAGAAATAAATCGTTTGAGGTTTGCCGCCACGGAGCGTAACTTCGGACTTGTGCAAGAAATATTTTACGCCTTTGCTGTTAGTATGTTCATAAGCCATTAGCTTAATCCTCCTTTAGTTATTGTATTTTTATCTTATTATTCTTGCATAGGGGTGTCAAGGGGGATTTGAAAAATCTATAAAAATCTTAAGGTTATCTCGATAGCCACCCACATAATTAGTCGTATAAAAATTACAACGGCTAGTAAAATTAGCGCCAAAAGAACAAAACCTGATGCCGTGGGCGCCCAGATGGGCGAAGAGAACTCGCGACGATAAAGTTCGGTGGACGGTAGGGCGACCGTAATGGTGCCATCATCTAGTGAATCGGCTGGATATTTGGCGAGTTCGTTTTGCACGCAGTTGATATAATTTGGGTTATTCCACGCCCAGCCATTTGCGATGGCTAGTGGGCGACAGGCATTTGATGCAAGCACATAAACATTGCCATGTGGGTTGGAATCGTCTATTTCTTGGTTAGCGGCAGCCTCTAAGATAGCACCAGCGTCGCGCAAATAACTTTGCTCTAGGTAGAAAACGCCAGTGCCAAACTCTAGAAGCTGAAGACCGTTTTTTTCTACGACGTTTACGACGATATGATTTGAGGTAAAAGATTGAAGATCTTTGAGGGAACTAGCTAGAAGCTCAGAGTCGTTAGCCTCGTCGGCGCGAAGAACTTCGTTGCGGAGAGTTGTCATGTGAATGTGGTCTAGACGAAGAAGAGTGACAAACACAAAAGCTAGCAAAATGAAGATTAGAAGAAACTGCCAGGTTTTGATATGGTGATTATGCCTGCCACCCATAGGTTACTCATATTGTAGCACAGACCGTGCTATAATGAAAATTATGCGTATATATATATCTGGTATTTCTGGCACCGCTATGGGACCGCTTGCGCTTATGGCGCATGAGGCTGGGATGAAAGTGGTGGGGTCGGACTTAAGCGAGGGAATGATAACAGATGAGCTTAAAAGACAAGGAATAGAGTTTAAAATCGGAAGTCAAGACGGCAAGTTTTTGCAGGATTGCCACGACAAGGAGGGTATAGATTGGTTTGTATATACTTCGGCCTTACCAAAAAATCACAAGGAGTTGATACTAGCAAAGAAATTGGGAATTAAGACTAGCAAGAGAGATGAGTTTATTGAATACCTAGTGAAAAAGCTAGAGCTTAAGATGGTGGCTGTGGCTGGGACGCATGGTAAAACCACGACGACGGCCGGGATTGTGTGGCTGGCGAGACAATTGGATTTGCCCGCTTGTTGGTTGGTGGGGACAAACTTGGGTTTTGACGAAACAGGAAAATATAAGAAGTCGGCAAAATACTTAATTTATGAGGCAGACGAATATGACCGAAATTTTTTGCACTATCATCCGTGGCTTGCAGTTATTACGTCGGTGAGCTATGACCATCCAGATATTTATCCCACTGAGGCAGATTATGTGGCAGCCTTTGCGCAATTTGTGCGACAAAGTAGACAGACGATTGCAAAAACAAAGCTAGGCAAACGACTGAGTTTAGCGGGGGAAGTGAGACGATATGATTTGGGGTTAGCAGTAGAGGCGATTAAAAAAATGGTTGCTGACCTAGGCCTAACTGGTGAAAAATACGAAGAGCCTAATTTGATTAAACTAGCCGACGAGTTCCCTGGCGTAGGACGAAGGATGGAGAAGTTGGCAGACGGCATATACACCGACTATGCACACCACCCAGAAGAAATTGTTGCTACTATGGAAATAGCGAGGGAGGAAACTGCACGAACGAAAAAGAAAGGAGTGGTGGCAGTTTATGAGCCACACCAGAATGTTAGACAGCACGAGGTGTTTGATGGATACCAAAAAGCATTCGTAGGGGCCGAGAAACTGTTTTGGATGCCAACTTATTTAACGCGCGAAAACCCAAATTTACCAATAATAAAACCACACGAATTTATAGACAGTCTGGAGAATCTGGAAATAGCGGAAGAGGCTGAGTTTAACGAGAAGTTGTTTTTGAGACTAAAAGAATACCGAGATGAGGGCTTTTTGGTACTTCTTATGACCGCTGGGCCAGGCGACAGTTGGCTAAGGGAGAAATTTGGGAGTTAAAGCCCAAGTGTTTCGTTGGAGAGTGCCGAAGCACCGAATGGGTCTTGCACTGGGTAGTCATTGAGGCTGTTTAACTCCGCTTTGAGGTTGGTTAGAAGTTCACCGAGGTTCTCTGAGGTGATTTTACCAGTATCGGAAAAAGTAAAGCTGGCTTCGTCTGAGTCTTTGGTTTCGGACTTTTCTGGGAGAAAACCTGGACGCGAACGGTCCAGATAGATGTCGCCAGAGTCGTGATAGACCTTGAGGGCAACGAAAGTAGTTAGGAAAGTAAAGATTGCGGCGCCCAGCCATAACAGTAGTAAGTTTTTTCCGCCGTGGGAAAGATGAGGTTCGGAAGTTTCTTGAGTGGAATTATTCATTTTGAATAGACTCCTGAAGTTTTTCTATGAGCGGGACAGAAGATATGGCAAGAGAGTTCATTTTTTGTAAATCTTCGGAAACTTTGGTGCGTTTTTCCCTTGTGGCAAGGAGTTGCTCATAGAAGTGCTCTGGCTCTAGGCGACAATCGATATTTGAAAGCTCTTCGAGAGAGCGGGCGTAGTCTATGTAGTCGGCCGAAAAAGTGGCTTTGGTACTGGAAAAATTGGTCTGAAGGTTGATGAGCGAGACCGAGGAGAGGTTGTTTTTGACGAGGCGCAAATTAAGGGGGACAAAATACTTAGAAGAAAGCGTCTCATAAATGGCGCCAAAATAAGTGCGCGCTCTTGCGTCAGTACGCTGAAGTGTCTTGAGAGACTGTCGCAAAGAGGCGCAGCTATTAGAAATGGTTTCGAGTTGGGAGGCGGTCGGCGTGGAACTTTTGGCTAAAACAAAATTAGAACCGAAGCAAGTTAAGACAGCGCATAGGCTTATTGTTGTAATTTTTACAACAATGTTCATGGGATTACTAGTACTTTGCCTGCGGTTATTCGGCATCATAAAGCCCTAGGTGTTTGCTGTTGTCGTAAATAAGTGTAGGGATGCCCTTGATATGGACGCGGTTTTTGGCAATATCCTCGGCCGTTAGGAGAAGGTCGTTTACTTCGTTGGACTTTTCTAGGCGAGAAATTGCCGCTAGCGTTTCTTCGCTGGCGCCAAACTCGCGTAGGTACTCTTCGAGCTGGGCTTTGGCATCTGCTTCAGAGAGAGAAGCAAGATAGCTTTGAAGAATGACTCCATCGGAGGTTTTTTCGGTAAATATTTTGTTGATGAGTTTTAGGCCAAAGTAGTTTCTGGAGGCTGACAGTTCCCCCTCGTCGAGAAGTGCGGCGGCATAGAAATATCTAGCGATAAGCCCAGAGTTGGCAAACTTGTACGAGCCGTCCTCTAGCTTTATGGGGAAAATGAGCAAAGCGGTCTGATGGGATTCGAAGAAACCAGAGGAAAGCTGATTTCTGAAGCTCATCATGCAGGCCGAACATCCTGGGTCGAGAATATCGAGAGCAAAGGGTTTATCTTCTTCGAGAGGAGTTTTGGAATCGTCTAGGACGGATACATCAACAAAAGTTGCAGGGGACAAGAAGTATTCTTCGGCCTGCCATGATTTGAGGCGGTCGGGGAAGGCGGCGAAGATGTCGCCCCATTCGGTGAACCAGCGGCCAGTGCGTTCGATGAGCGTTTTGTTGGAGTCGTCGTCGCCAAGAGAGCAGGCTTCAGAACTAAGAGTGCAGGCAGCAGGCTGGTCGACATTGCAGGTGCCTAGGGCCCAGAGTGCAAGCAAAGATTTGATGGACGTGAGGACCGCCCAAACAAAAACGATTACGATGACTACCGAGAGAATCTCAATTATGACCGAAAGCGGGTGCACCCAGGTGGGGTGGCGAAGAATAATTTTTTTTAGGAGTGTATTTTTGACGTCGTCCTTGAAATTGGTATCGCATTTTTGAAGTCGGATTTTTTTGCCGACACACCCCCAGGCCTTTTTCATGGCCTTGAGGTAGGCACGACCAAATTCACGCTTGAAGATGGAAACAATAGCGACAAAGATGCCAATAAGACCAAGAATAATAAAAGCAGCAATACAAACCATGAAGACATTATAGCATGCTATAATGATTTTTATGGATGATTTTAACTACCTTAAACCAGATGAAGTATATCTTGATGCGGCTTGTCAAAGTTTGCGTCCACGACCCGTCATTGATGCACTGAATAACTATTATGAGCGTTTCAACTCGTGTGGCGAACGCGTTAAATATCCTTGGGGAGCAGAGACGGACAGACGAGTGAATGGTACTAGAGAAGCGTTGTTGCGCTATTTGAAACTCTCGAAAAGACATTATTTTGTATCTTTTACTCTTAATACTACTTATGGTATTAACCTGATTCTTTCACAGCTTGACGGTAGTCGATTTGATTTTGTAGTAACGTCTGATATTGAACATAATTCCCCATTTTTGTCAACGATGAGCTTTGCTCGGCGCTGGGGCATTGAGCGCAAGGTTGTAAGTCGCAATAGTGACGGTTCGGTATCGCTTGAAGACATTCCAGAAAGAACGGTAGTAGTGATGAATGCGGCATCGAACATTGATGGTAGAAAATTAGTAAACATAAAAGAATTGATTAAGAAGGTTCATAAAACTGGCGGGATAGTTATTGTTGATGCCGCACAGGCGATGGCGCATTCGGCGGATGTATTATACAAAACGGAAGCGGATGCGATTTGCTTTTCTGCACACAAAATGTATGCGCCGAGTTTGGGCGGAATTATTGTAAGGAAAGATTTGCTTGAATATATAGATACTAGCTTTATTGGTGGTGGAATGGTAGATGACGTTGACAAAGACTCCTATCTTCTTTCTGCAGAGAAAAACCCCGAGCACTTATATACGAAGTTTGAGAGTGGCCTGCAGGCTTGGGGCGAAATTATTGCTCTTGGAGAGGCGGTTAAATGGCTAGAGAAAGCGGCTAGAGCGGAGCATAAAAATTTGGAAGAGAATTATGCGGAGCTGTTTAGGTTCTTGAAGGATAGCCCTAAGGTTAGGCTCGTAAATAAAGAGGCGAATCCAACAATGACTTTCTATGTTGACGGCATAGACTCACATTTGTTGGGAGAAGCGCTGGGCGCAGAAAAAGTTATGGCAAGAACTGGATATTTTTGTGCGCATTATTATTTGGACAAGGTGCGCCATTTGCCACCGCTAATTAGGTTTTCTATGGGCTATCATAATCGGCCAAGTGATGTGGAAAAAGTAAAGAAAATAATGTCTAAGATTGTTTAGGAGAAACACATGAAAAAAGAAAAGAAAAAACAGGCGGGGAAATATTTGATATTTGGTATTTTGAATACCGTTATAAACTATGGGGTTTATGAGTTTTTGGCCCTACTTGTGTTTAAGGGCGAGGGGCTACTTTGGCTGGCGACACTTTTGTCTGGAATTGAGTCGATTTTCGTGGGATATTTTCTTCATAGTAGATTTACCTGGAAAGACCGAGAGGTGGGGAAAAAGCAGCTTGGGAAATTCTTTATTTGGAATGTAGCAATGTCGGTGGCAGTGAAGCCAGTTCTGACGTTGTTCTTTGAGCTTTTTGGGTTTTTGTACCAGTTTGTCCATTCGATATGCCAAACAATTGGGTTGCCGTTTAGCTATGACTTCGTAAAGACTACTGGCGTTTATGTACTGATGACGGCAGTTTTGATGGTACTTAATTTCTTGGCGTATGATAAGTTTGTGTTTGGGAAGAAGGCCGAAGCAACGAGCAAAGAAAAACAGGGAAGAGATAGAGATGAAGAGCGTTTGGAAGACCAGAGAAAAACAACAGACTAAGCGCAAAGCTTAGAATGACAGAATAAAGAAAGAACCTTTCTTTGGCTTGAGGAAGGGTTTTTTTGATGAGCGCAAAGACAACCGCCGTCATAACAACGGACAACGCTAGGCCAAGAAGTCCAGTTTCTAGGAGAAGCGACAGGTATTCGTTTTGGACGATTTCCATGGGGGAGCTTGTTAGCTCTTGGGCGTAGAGAACGTGGCCGGTCGAACCGAGGCCATAGCCGAACAGAAGAGAGGTAGGAGTAGATGAGGCCGACTGAATTGCAAAGGAATTGAGCCTAAGACGGATGTTAGTTGATTCTTCGACATAGCCAGAAAAAACTGGAGAGCTATGAGAGTGGTCTGGCACCATTTCGCTTGGCAGAACTACGCTTTGAGGCGAGAAGTCTGGCGCAGAATCGGGGAAACTGAGGTTGATACGCCCCAAGGACAGTTGCGAGACAGATGTAGAGACGGCTTGAGCAAACGGGATGCGGTAGTTTGCATTTAGCTCTGCGAATAACCCTTGGCAGAGAAGCGTAACGACAAAGGCCGCTAGGACAAGGGGAACTGCTAGCAGGATACGACGATTTCGCAAGCGAATTAGGTTGTAGACAAGCATGAATGCTAGGCCTACACCAAAGGAATAAATTGCTCCTCGTGAAAAAGTGAGAAATAGAGTTGAGACAAAAAGTAAAGCTTGGATTAGTACGACATTATTGCTAAATGGAAGACGATGTTTCTTGATAAAAAGCAGGTAGAAAGAGTAAAGAGTGGGAACAATTAAAAGGTTTCCCATAAATTGAGGCTCTATGGTGAGGCCAGACGGATGGGGAAAACCAAATATTCTGGAGGTGCACCCTTTGCAGAGGAGGGTAATGTCGCTACTAACTCCAAGGACATCAAGAAGTGATTGTGTCCAACAGACAATACAAAAGACCGATGAAGAGATAAGGAAGACTTTTGCGAGTGTAGATTTTGAGAACTTGCCTGTTGGCCGAGAGAAAGCGCTAAAAACACTGTAAGATGAAACAATTAAACACCAAAAGATACCACTGGTTAAGATGGCGCGCAGTGGGTTGGGGCTCCAAAATGTCGACAAAGAAAGGTAGGTGGGAAAAAGAAGGAATGAAAGAAGCCAAGATTTGCGTCGGTAAAGGGAGATGACTTTTTTGATAAAAGTCTGAAGCGACAGCACTGAGTAGAGAAAAAGCCAGATGAGGGGCAGGGAAAGTTCATAGTTTGTGGTGCTGGAGCCACCCAGCCGAAAAACTGGATAATACGAGCAGAATAACACAGCGGGGAAAGAGTATAAAAGAAAAAGTTGTATTTTTGCGGCTAGTGAGGCTAGGCTATTTTGATGACTTGGGTGAGCTGGGGTGCTGTTTGAGTTTTTTGGCATTTGTGTTGTTTTCCTGTTTGACTTTTTCTGCATTTAGGTTATCACGTAATTTGACTTCTTTAATTATATATTGTTTGAGCTTGCGCTTGAACTCGGTTTCGGAGAAAGGCTTGGCGGAAGCTCTGACTGTCGATTCGGAAAACTCTAAAGTCTCGAAGCGCCTAAGAGCTTGGCGGAGGGAACTAACAGACTGTTTACCAAAGAGCACACCATTTTCTCCATCCACTACGTAGTCGACGGCGCCACCGACACCATAAGCAATGACAGGGCAGCCGCAGGCAAGGGCTTCCACTGGGGCAATTCCGAAAGGCTCAAGCGAGGGAAAGATGTAGCCTTTGGCCGATTCTAGATAAGACTTAAGCTCAGCTTGGTCGGCGAGAGGAGCGAAGCTAATAAGTTTTGAACCTTTGGCGAGTTTTTGAAGGCGCTTATGCTCTGGGCCTTCGCCGATAACAGTAAGAGGCAACTTGAGATCGAGACAAGCTTTAATGGCTAGGTCGAGGCGCTTCCACGAGACCTGCCTAGAGGTTGTAACATAGCCGTTACGGACGATGTGCGGAATACCAGCTGCTGGACTGGGGGCAATTTGACTTTTATTGTTTTTTATTGTTTTACTGTACTCTGGTTGTTCGGTTTTTTTTACTTGACTTTTTTGCGCTCTTATTTCGTTGCTGCTTGTGGAAAACTCACTTGTGGAAAACTTTTCCACGGCAACGGGCGGAAAGATAATGGTTGATTCCCTCTTGTATGCTGTTTGAATTTGCTCGGCGGCATAGGTGGAGATAGTGATAAACTTGTCTGGGCGCTGAGCGGCGGCGAAGTCGGCTTTTTTGAGTGGCGGAAGAAGTAGCTTAAGGCCCAGCCTGGCTAGGGGGTTAAGGATGCCAAAACCTGGATTTTTGAGATAATCTTCTTTTAGCCCCCAATAATACTGAGTGGGGACGTGGCAATAGCACAGATGGAGAGCATTCCCCTTCTTGACAGACTTGGCCTCGGCACCAGTAACGGAAATGATGAGGTCGTAACTAGATAAGTCTAGGTGGTCAAAATAGAGTTGGCGAAGGGGGCCGATGAAACGACGAGCAGAGGTTGGAAAAAGTTGTAACCAACCGACGTGTATTTCCCTGTTTTTGAACCAGTCGATTTTCTTTTCGTTGTACTGAGAAGTAAAAATAGGCGCGGATGGGAATAGCTCCGAGATGGCAAGCAAAACACGTTCGGCCCCGCCAACGTTGGTGAGCCAATCACAAACGATGGCTACTTTCATGACTATTTAGCTCCTTGTCGAGCAAATACAGCTTTTACGGTGCGCAGGAGAATCTGCAAGTCGAGCGTGAGCGACCAGTTTTTAATATAGTAAAGGTCGAGCGAGCGACGCTCCTCAAATGAGATGTCTCGACGCCCAGATACTTGCGCTAGGCCCGTTAAGCCAGATTTGACAGTAAGAAGTAGCGAGCGGTCGCCATAGGTTTTGAGTTCGCCTGGAACGAGGGCACGTGGCCCCACCAATGAAATATCGCCACGTAAAACATTCCATAATTGTGGAAGTTCGTCGAGCGAGGTGCGCCTGATAAAATGTCCAATGCGAGTGATACGGGGGTCGTTTTTGATGAAGTCGCCATTTTTTCGGTATTTTTTTATTAGTTCGGGATGACCCATTTTTTTGAAGCTTTCTTCTGGAGAAAGGCCAGAGTATTCGGATTTCATGGAGCGAAACTTATAGATTTTGAACTTGCGATTAAACTGGGAAAGGCGAATTTCTGAATAGATGGCTGGGTGCTTTAGGTCGGAGAGCTTAACGCAGAGCCAGACAATAAGCATGGGGATGGCGGCAACTATGAGCATGAGAAAGCTTAGTAAAATGTCAAAAAAACGTTTGAGATATTTGGCGCTGCCCAGAAGCGGAGTAACGGAAACGTGTAAAGCTGGCGTGTTGCCTATAAGCTCAAGACTGCCAAGCTGAGAAGAAAGCGAGGCTTCGTTGGGCACAAAATAGTATAGAAGGTGACGCTCGATGGATTGCTTGTAGACGTAATCGGTTTGGTGCTCGTCGGTTTGGATGATGATGTCGGGGCGAGCAAAGCGGAGAGCGTCTTTAAGTGAGGGGTATTGTTTGCTTGCTAGGTCTTTTGGGAAAAACTTTTTGGCTGCAACGATGCCTACGAGGCGATAGCCCGATTCGGGGTTAGAAGAGATGTAGTCGGTAAGATAATCGGTGTTTTTGTTGTTGCCGATGACGATGACGCGGAGAGCGCCATGGCCGCGAGAATAACGATAGCGACGGATGAGATGAGCAATGAGACGATAAACAACTAGAAATAAGAAACATAGGGTTAGAGAATAAATAGCGACAGTGCGGACTGGAAAAAGCTTGGAGTCAAAGAAGAAGTCGGCAGAAATGATGGCCATCATGCCGACAATTGAGGCGATAAAAAGGCGAGAGATTTCTTTACTGCGTGAACTGCGAGTGATGATGGACTTGGAATAAAGCCCCAGAGAGGCAAGCACAATAATCCAAATGGGGATGAGCAGGATGATTTCAAAAATGAAACCAGAAAGATCGGACTCAAAGAAGAAAGGGCGGTTGGAGATGTTTGTACGGTAGTAGTATGCAAAAAGGAAAGACAGAACGATGGAAAAAGAGTCGCCCAAAATTAAAAGTATGCGGAAGACAAGCGTAGAATCCTTTTGCATGTGTGCTTTCATTATAGCATGAGTGACTATTTCGGGACAGGCCTGGCTTATGCTATAATGACGCTATGAAAGTTTTAGTTACTGGAGGAACGGGCTATATTGGTTCACATACAGCCGTGGAGCTGATAAGAGCTGGGCATGAGGTGGTGATACTTGATAATTTGTCTAACTCCAAAATTGAGACGTTAGACAAAATAGAGAAAATTGTTGGCGTTAAACCAGCGTTTCATAAAGTTGATTTACTAGATTACCGTAAGACGCTTGAGGTGCTACAAGGTACAAAATTTGACACAGTGATTCATTTTGCGGGACTAAAGGCGGTGGGTGAAAGCGTAGAGAAGCCCTTAGATTATTACGAGAATAATATTATGGGGACGGTCAATTTGCTAAAGGCGATGGGAAAAACTGGGGTGAAAAAACTAGTTTTTTCTTCGTCGGCAACCGTATATGGAGACAAAGGCGAAAAATCTGGTGAATTGGTTGAGACGATGGCTACTGGCATAGGAATTACTAACCCTTATGGACAAACAAAATCGATGATTGAGCAGATTATCCGCGATGTTTGCGTGGCGGATAAGGATTTTTCGGCGACGATATTGAGATATTTTAACCCAGTAGGCGCAGATAAATCTGGGTTAATTGGCGAAGACCCAAATGGGATTCCGAATAATTTGATGCCAATAGTCGTGAAAGTGTATCAGGGAAAACTTCCTAAATTAACAATCTTCGGCGATGATTATGCAACCGAGGACGGAAGTTGCAAGAGAGATTTTATTCATGTAACGGATTTGGCCAAGGGACATCTTGCGGCGCTATCCCATATGAAAACTGGGGTCTCTGTTTATAATCTTGGTAGCGGCAAAGCAACTTCGGTGTTTGAAATTATACGGGCTTTCGAAAAGCTGTCTGGTAGGGAGTTGCCAAAAGAAATCGGCGCAAGGCGCGCTGGTGATTTGGCGGTAGTTTGCGCTAATCCTTCCCTTGCGCTTGAGGAGCTAGGATGGAAGACGGAACTGACAGTAGAAGATGCAATTTGTGATACGTTAAGATATATTGAGAGGTAAGAGATGAGAAGATATTTTGGAACGGATGGAATTCGCGGGAAAGCAGAGATGTTTTCTTATGATTTTTTGGAGAGAATAATTAGAGGGCTAGAGGTAAAAAATAAGAGCGTTTTGATTGGTGGAGATACGAGAGAATCGACGGAAGAAATTTTGAGAAACTTGACAAAACTTCTTAAAGATTATGGCGCAAAAAAAGTTGGGGAGCTTGGGGTTTTCCCTACCCCGGGAATAAATATAGTAATGAAAACCCTTTGCTATGATTTTGCCATAGATGTTACAGCTTCACATAACCCATACACAGACAATGGGATTAAGATTTTTGAATTTGACGGAAAGAATGCGCAAAAGCTAAACGATGAGGGGAGGGAGAGGATTGAGCGGACACTTGCGAACGATTCCCTATCTAGACCTTTGCCAGAAGAGGAAGTGGCGACAGAAATTGTTGACGAAAAGAATTGTGGGCTAGATATTTACAAAAAACACCTTGCAAGCAGTCTTGGATTGACTAGCCTTGCCAAGCTGAGGATTCTTATTGATTGTGCAAATGGAGCAACGGGAGTGATTTCGGGAGAAGTGTTTAGAGAACACGGAGCGGAGGTTAAAACAATTAACGACGACAGAAGTTTTGGCAGAAAGATTAATGATGGAGTTGGGAGTACGCATATTGAAGAGCTACAAAAGCAAGTGCGTGTAGGCGAATTTGACTGCGGAGCGGCATTTGACGGGGACGGTGATAGATGCATAATGGTTGACGAGAATGGAGAGATTGTAGATGGAGATCAGATGCTTGCAATAATTGCGAACTATTTTGGGCTTGATAAGATTGTTGGTACAGTGATGGCAAATCAAGGACTGATAAACTGGGGGAAAGAAGCAGACGTTGAAGTAATCCTGGCGGACGTTGGAGACCAAAATGTTGCGAAAATGATGAAAGAACGTGATGTGAGAATCGGCGGAGAACAGAGTGGACACATTATTCTTCCAGATGAGGACATGGGTGATGGGATGCTGACGGCGCTGACGATAGCGAAAATCCTTGCGGAAACAAAGAGGCCTCTTTCTGAACTTGCTTTGATTATAAAAAAGTCTCCGCAAACAATGGTAAACGCGCCAGCGAACCGTACGCAAAAAGAATTGCTCAAGACATCAGAGAAAGTTCGGGCGATTATTGACGATTTTGGACAGAAGCTCAAAGATGTTAACGGGAGATTACTTGTGCGGCCAAGCGGTACAGAAGAGCTTGTGCGCATAACGCTTTGGGGCGAGAGCCAGCCAGTAATCGACGAGCTTGGAAAAGAGCTGGCAACTAAACTAATGGAGGTGTTTACGAATGGTAGAAATTAAGCGACTTACGAAATATACGCCAGAAATTGCGGAGGCGGTTAGGCGACTACTTATTGAGCTATCAAGAAGCGGAAAAGACAAAGGAGAAATCCCAGAAGATTGGTTTACGGACATTATCGAATCGCCTTGGCATACACTACTAATCGCCGAGGAGAATGGAAAACTGCTTGGGATGGCGGCGCTATCAATTGTGATGGGGCCAGGGATACGCAAGAATGCATATTTAGAGGATTTTGTGGTTGCTGGCAAAGCGCGAGGAAAGGGTGTTGGTGGAAAACTTTGGGACGAAATGATAAAGTGGGCAAAAGAAAAGGGCGCGCAGAGGTTGGAGTTTACTTGCGGTGAAGGGAGAGAGGCTGCACATGCATTTTATCATAAACACGGTGCGGAAATTTATAAGACCGATTTTTTCAGAACTGAGCTATAAAAACTCCCGATGCTAAGAGATTTTAGGTGAGCCTAAATGCTATGTTGCGGGGGGCAACGCTGCGCTCTTAGGGCATCTTATTCAACCGTGACGGACTTTGCGAGATTACGTGGTTGATCGACATTGAGATTTTTGGCGGTAGTAACATAATACGCAAAAAGTTGAGAAACAACATTCATAAGAATTGGGGTGAGGAGGTTCAGTTTTGTTGTAATTTTTACAACACTCTCTACTGGGAGCGAGAACTCGCTGGCGTTGGTTATGACTGCGACGTGGCCACCTCTGGCAAGAACTTCTTGGATGCCTGAGAGAGATTTTTCGTAAAGGTCGTCATAGGGCAAGAGAACTAGCTCGAAGAATCTATCGTCGATGAGGGCAAGCGGGCCGTGTTTAAGTTCGCCAGTTGCATAGGCGTTTGCGTCGATATAGGAAATTTCCTTAAGCTTGAGCGCCCCTTCCATAGCGGCAGGATAGGCTACGTCGCGACCGAGAAAAATGGCGTGGTCGTAGCCCTTGTATTTTTCGGCAAGGACTTTGACTTGATTTGGGACGACCTTTAAGAGAGTATCGATTTCTGATGGGAAGATAGCAAGTTCCTTGACGTACGGAGCGAGTGTGGTAGGTTTGGTTCCCTTGGCTTGAGCGATAGTGAGGCCAAACATTATCATGGCAGCGGCTTGGGACGTAAATGCCTTGGTTGATGCGACAGATATTTCGGGACCAACGTGGATATAGGTGCCGCCATCAACTTCACGAGCGATGGTTGAGCCTATGGCATTGACAATGCCAATGGTTTTGATTCCTTGGGCCTTTATTGTGCGAAGGCAAGCAAGAGTGTCGGCAGTTTCTCCAGATTGAGAGACAATCAAGGCTACGGAGTGTTCTGGAATGTGAGCTTGACGATAACGATATTCTGAGGCGATGACGGGTTCGACGGTAACGTCGGAAGTAAAGCGTTCGATGTAGTAACTTGCAAGCATACCTGCATGATATGCAGTGCCACAACCGACGATGATTAGGTGCTTGATGCGCTTTAGCTCGTCTCTTGAGAGATTGGGACCTCCGAGATGAACGGTGTTTTCTTCGAGATTAATGCGGCCACGGAGAGTTTCGGTTAAAGAGTGCGGCTGATCCATAATTTCCTTGAGGAGAAAATGGTCGTAGCCACCTTTTTGAATGGCGGCAAGGTCGGTTTTGATTGTTTCGACTTTAGCAGAGACAGGCTGAGAGTCTAGGGTTTTAATTTCTATAGAGTCCTTAGAGATGGTCGCGACTTCGCCATCGCTAAGATAAATTGCGCGTTTGGTGTGACCAATAAGGGCGGAAGCGTCGGAGGCGATTAGAGTTTCGCCATGGCCAATACCAATAACAAGCGGGGAGCCAGAGCGAGCGACAACGATTTCTTCGGGGTTGTCGGTGGAGATGACAGCGATGCCATAGGTGCCACGAACGAGCTTTAAGGCCTGAACTACGGCGTTGGATAAAGGATATTTGCCGCCGTTATAGAAGGAATTGATGAGTGCAGCAAGAACTTCGGTGTCAGTTTCGGAGACGAACTTATGGTGATGCTTTAGAGTTTCTTTAAGGTCTTTATAATTTTCGATAATGCCGTTGTGGACAAGAAAAATCTTACCAGCGACATGGGGATGGGCGTTAGCTTCACTTGGCTCACCGTGAGTAGCCCAACGAGTGTGGCCAATGCCAATTTTGTCGTTGGTTTTGGCTGTAGCGACTTTGGCCTCTAGGCCAGCAATTTTACCTTTGGCCTTTAGAAGAGTTGGCGAGCCATCTTTGTTTAGAGTAACGATGCCAGCCGAATCGTACCCTCGGTATTCGAGTCGTTTTAGGCCACTAATTAGAAAATCTTGAGCATTTTTGCCTCCTACGTAGCCAACAATTCCGCACATATTACCTCCTTAGTTATGAGGATATTTTAGCAGATGTTTGTACAAGCGCCAAGAAAAATGGAAAATTTTTTTTCCTAGCCGAAGAGATAGGAATGCAAACTTGTCGCGCTTAGTCGCTTCGGGGTTGTCCAGAATCCAACTTTCATGGGATTTAATATACGTTATTATGGAGGCCTCCAGCTCTTTCTCTTTTTCGGATTGGCTAGATAATTGGCGAAGGATTGAGAAACGAGCGTGAATGCGGCGGAGATTCGTAGTATCCTTTAATTTCGGAAAGGTAGAATCGATTGCGTCGCACATTTCGTCGGTCTGAGAAATTAGATCGAGCTTCTTAATATTAAAAGTACGGTTCGTAATCGAGTCGGAGTGAATATTGTAGACGTACTTTGGCTCTGAGCTAAAAGCGATGGTGCTAGATGGGTTTATAATATGAGCGGCGAGAAAAAGTTTATAAGTCGTTCCGACATCCTCATGAAGCTTGTTAATTGGAAAAAGAATTTCTGGAGAAGTTTTTGGCTTGAAAAGATTTGAGCGATAGAGCTTCCCTGTGGCTTGAAGATTAAAACCGCGCTCGTTTAGCATATTTTTTAAGGCATCCTCTACAGAAAGCGTTTGAGTTCTTAGCTTAGCCGAATTAAAATCTCTTTCTTTTTCTCCGCGTTTTTCTATGTGCGGAGTAACTACGATAGTAGCGTTAGTTTTACGCGCCTCATCGCATAGATATTCGATAGAATCGTCTAATAGGTAGTCATCGGCATCAAGGAAAAAGATAAAATCGCCCTTGGATTTTTTTATTCCGAAGTTTCTAGCGCTAGACAAGCCGCCATTTTTTTTATGAAAAACCTTGGCGCGCGAATCGGTTTTTGCAAATACATCGCAAAGTTTACCAGAGGAGTCAGTGGAGCCGTCATCAATAAGGAGAATTTCTAGGTTTTTATAGGTTTGATTTCTGACAGATTTTAGGCAAGAGAAGAGATAATCTTCTACGTTATAAACTGGAATGATGAGAGAAACTAGGGGATTCATTTGTACTCTTTTCCATTTTGCCTCTTAGCCCTGAACCAAGAAATTCGCCAGCGAAGTTTTATGAGCCTTAATAGGATTTTTACTCTTATGGTAGGGTTTTCGCCAACAAACTTTTCCAAGTTGTTATAGCTTTGGGCCCAGTTTGACCAGCTACCGTTCAGTCTTACCACAGAGCTAGTTTCTGTTCCGTACTTATAAATATACAGTGGCTTAGTGATAAACTCGATATTTCCCTTTGCACGCTTAAGGTAGTCGAGAACAAATTTTGTATCTTCGGCGAATTTTAGTGATTCGTCAAATAGTAAGTTGTTCTTTCGTATAACGTCTGCGCGGAAGATTTTATTAAAGACTGGGTACATACGTCCGTCATAGAGAAGTGAGCGCAGAACAAATTCCTCAAGCGATTCATTCGCTTTTTGAGGGAACGGAGTAAGGTAAACATCTTCGGTTGTGTTTTTATTTAATTTTTTATAACGAACACTAGTTGTGGCAAGAGAAACATCATTCCTCGAAATGGCCTCGACGAGCTCAGAAATAAAACTCGCAGCAACGTCGTCGTCAGAGTCAATAAAAATTAGATAATCGCCTTTTGACTTCCTAATTCCAAGATTGCGCGCAGAAGAAGCGCCGCCGTTTTTCTTAGAAAAGAGTTTAATCTCGGGATTATTTAAAGACTTGAGGAGCTTCAAAGAGTCATCTTCAGAACCGTCATCAACAAGAATAATTTCTAGGTTCTTGTATTTGTCTTGAGAAAGTTTCTCGGCGAGAGATTTGGCAGAAACACCAGTATTGTAAACTGGGATAATAATGGAAACGAGAGGCAAATTCATGAGTATATTATATACTTAATGTCATTTATGGTAAAATACAAACAATGCGAAGGTTTATAGAATATGGAGGATTTTTTCTTTTGTCGGTTCTTGCACTTTTTACTATTAGCATGTTAAGTTGTTTGATTCCAAAGAATTTTCTGCAAAATAATATTGAAAAATCTGCAGGGATTCTAGAGGAAGAAGGGCAATATCCGAAAGGCCCTTTGAGAATAAGGTCTACGACTTTGGATAATTTTACGGATTCATTGATTTTGAACGTGGCTTATAGTGCTGGGGAAAATAAAAATGTTCTTGTCGAAGCGGCGAGCAATCGATATTATTCAAACGGCAGGGACGACATGGTAAAAAATTTATCCGAAGTCGCAAGCGATGAGCATGAGGCGAATGTCGATTACTCAAGATATTGGTTTGGGACGGCGGTTATTGTGAGATTTTTGATGGTTGCTTTCGATTATTCTAGCATTCGCATAATTTTAACAATCTCACTTTCTTTACTGTCCATTTTGGCTTTGTTAAAACTCGCAAAAGCCTTTGGTATAAACATTGCTTTTGCGTTCGGTATTGCTTTAATTTCGCTTAGAATGTTTATGATTGGTTATAGTCTTCAGTTCTCACCAGTTATGTTTATCACCATCGGGGTCATGATTGCGGTTTTATGGAGCAGGAAGGAAAATTATACGTTTCTTTTTTCTGGAATTCTCACGGCGTTCTTTGATCTTTTGACATTCCCGATTGTTAGCCTTGGATTTCCTCTCGTCGTGTTGTTGCTGAAGGAACTTAAGGCAAAGAGAAGTCGGAAACTTATTTTAAGAAAGCTGGTAGGAAGCGCCGTCTTTTGGGGAGGAGGGTACTTTGGAAGTTATTTGATGAAATTCTTAATTTCTGGAATTATTCTTGGGAAAGACGCAGCCCTTAGTGCGTTTGGGCAAGCTAGCTACCGTGCTGGTGGACATCTTTCTGAGATGATTCAGGCTCTGCTTAGAAACGGAGGGACGATGTTTGGAATTTGGACGGCGGTTATCCCTCTTTTTATTTTAATCGTTTGGTTTGTCTATGCCTTGAAACGTGGGTCGCTTAAAAAACATTGGCGAGATTATATTCCGTTCCTCCTAATCGCTGCACTCCCGCATGTTTGGTATTTAATTTTTTCTAATCATTCGATGGTGCACTTTTGGTTTACATATCGTGCGCAGGCTGTTAGCGTGTTTGCGGTTTTATGCGGGATGCTATATTTTGCTGAGGATAAAAACGGCTAAGAGTCGCCAAAAATGTTCGCGGAGTTTCGGATGATGCTTTATACTTTAATTCGATTACGACAGAATTTATGGTAAAATAAAAAGAGTTATGAGTATACCTAAGGTGCTAAATAGAAAAAATCGAATCCTTCTTAAAGAGCTGACGAAGACGGATTTTAAGCTTAGATACCAAGGGTCGGTTCTTGGGTATCTTTGGGCGTTACTTAGACCGCTCATGATGTTTGCGATTCTTTATATTGTATTTGCGAAGCTCCTCAAACTCGGGAATAACATTCCGCATTATCCAGTGTATTTACTATGCGGAACGTCGATGTGGAGCTTTTTTACGGAGTGTACAAGCCAAGGGATTCAGGCGATTGTTCAGCGAGGAGATTTACTGAGAAAAATATCTTTTCCGAAGTACATTGTTGTAGTTTCTGCGACGCTTACAGCGGTGATAAATATGCTGATTAACCTCGTCGTAATTGTGATTTTTGCGCTCCTAAACGGAGTTGAGCCGAGCCTAACGTGGCTACTAGTTCCCTTTTCACTAATTGAACTTTATACTTTGTCGCTTGGGATTGCGTTTTTTCTTGGCTCAATAAACGTAAAATACCGCGACATTACATCGATTTGGGACGTTCTGGTTCAAGCAATGTTTTATGCGGTACCGATTATTTATCCTATTTCTATGGTGGCCTCGACGAGTCAATTGGCGGCGAAAATTATTCTTCTTGATCCGATCGCCCAAGCGATCCAAGATGTGCGTTATAATTTGATTACGGCCGAAACGATTACGTCGTGGGGCTATCTAGAAAGTCCGTTTTTAGTCGCGATCCCGATTGCAATTTGCATAATCGTGCTGGCTTGGGGGGCGATTACGTTCAGAAAAAGATCTAGATTCTTTGCGGAGGAAGTCTAATGAAAGTTGAACTAGGAACAAGAGAAGTAATTGAGTCGGGCGGAGACGTCGCAATAAAAGTAGAAAATCTATACAAGAGCTTTAAGTTACCGACGGAGCGGTCGTGGGGACTAAAACAGGCGATATTTAACAGAATTAGCGGAGTGAAGGGCTTTACTGAGCAGAAAGTTTTAAGAGGGTTAAACTTCGAGATAAAGAAGGGGGAGTTTGTTGGGATTGTCGGGAGAAATGGGAGCGGAAAATCGACGCTATTAAAAATTCTTGCGGGAGTCTATTATCCACAGAGAGGCAAAATTACGATTGACGGGAATTTGGTGCCGTTTATCGAACTTGGGGTCGGGTTCAATCCAGAACTAACGGGTCGAGAAAATGTTTATATGAACGGGGCGCTACTTGGATTTTCTAACGCCGAGATGAGCAAGATGTATGAGGACATTTGGAAATTCGCGGAGCTTGAACAATTCCAAGACCAGAAGCTAAAAAATTATTCGAGTGGGATGCAGGTTAGGCTTGCATTCTCTATCGCAATTCGAGCGAGAGGGGATATTCTGCTTCTTGACGAGGTGCTTGCGGTCGGGGATGCGGCGTTCCAAAAAAAGTGCAATGATTATTTTGCTTCGCTTCGCGGAAAACAGACCGTGGTTTTAGTTACCCATTCGATGGAGAACGTAAAAAACTATTGCGATCGAGCAATTTTGATTGATGATGGGAGAATAATCGAAAATGGCAATCCAAAAGAAGTGGCGGATAAATATACAAAAACGCTACTTGGGTAGTTGCTATTATTCGTGTTTGATTTTGCGGAATAGTTTGTACCCAAAACCATTGAAATTTGTTGAGATGACTAAATACGCTTTAAGCTTGGTCGACAAGAATACGTTGTTGTGAAACTCTTTTTTGTGAGTTTTTAGCCAGGAAATGGTTTTAGCAATACGCTTTTGATCGATGCGCTTATTCAATGCATTATCCAAAAAGGCGAATTTCGCAAGAAGAAGGGATATTTCCGCCGCGCTTTTCAGCTCGCTGTCGTTAGCGAAATAAGAAATGGCCTCTCTCGCTGCAAATTCACGTATCTCAAGATGTAATTCCTTTTTGTCCTTGTTGGTGATGCTCCCCTTGCGCTTTCGATAATTATACAGCGATTCAGAGATGAAAGAGACTTTGTTGGATTTTGAATATAGCTTATATGTTGTTAAATTATCCTCGTGAATTTTACCTGTTGGATATTTAATGTGATTATCAGTGAATAATGCTTTTTTGTAGAGTTTATTCCATGCGAGAATATCAATGTTTTCTTGTGCTAAGAGAAGATTTATTGTTGCTTCTTTACCTGTAAGCGTTTTTTCTTTTGGAAAGTTGTCGTCGTAGCCGCAGACGACAATGTCTGAGTTATTCGTTTTGGCCGCTCGAAAGAGAACCTTGATGAAACTGGGGTTTGCCGAATCATCAGAGTCTACAAATGCAACGTATTCTCCCTCTGCGATCTTTAGACCGGAATTTCTGGCAGCAGAAAGGCCGCCGTTCTTTTGATGAATTACCACTATACGTTTATCTTTGTATTTTAGCTTGTCGCAAAGTTCCGAAGAGCCATCGGTAGAGCCATCATCGACAATTATTATCTCTAAGTTTTCGTAGGTCTGGGCTATCAAACTTTCTATGCATTCTACAAGAAACTCCTTTACATTATAAACTGGAACAATGATCGAAATAAGTGGGCTTTTATGCATCTGTTTTTATATGATTTAGATAGTTAATGGTGTCTTTCATAGCATCTTCTATCGTGAGCTCGGTATGCCAGTTTAATTCCCGTTCTGCCTTAGACGGGTCGGCGAATATTTCTCCTAAGTCGCCGGCACGGCGTGACACGATTTTGTATGGCAATTTTTTGTTGCTAGCTTTTTCAAAAGCCGCAATCATTTCTTTGACACTTGTACCCTTCCCTGAGCCGAGGTTATAAATTGATACTCCTGGCTTCATTTTTTCTATGGAAGCGACGTGTCCCTTCGCGAGGTCAACTACATGGATGTAGTCTCTGATACCGGTTCCATCTGGTGTATCATAATCATCACCATACACGCTGAGCTCGGGAATTTCGCCTGTTGATACTTTCATAATGATTGGCATTAAGTTGTTGGGGATATCGTTTGGATCTTCGCCAAGGAGTCCAGACGGATGGCATCCGACTGGGTTAAAGTAGCGCAGTATTGTGGCTTGGAATCTACCATCGGAGGCACAAAGATCCTTCAGCATTTCTTCGATCATGAACTTAGTTTCGCCGTATGGATTTGTGATCCCAACGCCAGTCGTCATTTCTTCGGTTAATTTAGCGACACCTTGATCTCCATAAACCGTCGCAGAGGAGGAAAAGATTAGTTTCTTTACATTGGCTTTTTCCATGGCCTTAAGAAGGTTAATGGTTCCAGAGACATTGTTCTCGTAGTAACGAAGCGGTTGTTCTACAGATTCACCAACCGCTTTGAGACCAGCAAAGTGAATCACGAGGTCATAGTGGTTTTTAGAGAATAACTCTTCGAGTGTAGCAATATCAAGCAGGTCAATTTGATAGAACTTTGGGCGTTTCCTAGTAATCTTTTCGATTTTGCCAATTACTGTCTTTTTTGAATTGTATAGATTATCAAATATCTCAACTTCGTAACCAAGGCTTAATAGCTCTACTGCGGTATGAGAACCAATATAGCCAGTACCACCAGTTAAAAGAATGCGCATAATACTTCTCCGATTATTACTTATCTATATTATATAACGGGAGCATTTTTTCTTCAAAAATCTGTTCAAAGTTGTAGTTCTTCTTGAAATGAACACGAGCGTTTTTTGCCATATTTTTTGCAAGATTCTTGTCTTGAATAACTTCCATCATAGCTTTAGAAAGCGCTTCGACGGAATGAGGCTGGACGAGAATGCCAGTTTTTTTATTCTTTATGACTTCCCTGGTCGCGCCAACGTCAGTTGCAATAATAGTTTTTTGCATCATGGCCGCATCTAAAAGCGAAAGGGATAGCCCTTCGTAATAACTTGGGAGGACGAATACTTCATTCTCCGCTATGGCTCGAAGAGGTTCTTCAGTATATCCATGAAAAGTAATGTTCGGGTTTTGTTTGGCGATTGTCTTAAAACTGTCTAGTTCATTGCCGTTCCCATAGATATTTAGTCTAATATTCGTTTTTCTTGCGGTAGTTCTGTTAAATGCTTTAATGAGTTCAGAAATTCCCTTGTAGCCTTCAATGCGTCCAACATAACAAAAAGTATTATTCGCTGGTTTGATTGAAGCATAATCCTTTAGATGATCTATGGCGCCATTGTTTATTATCGTAAGATTATCAAGTTTTTTATTTTTGGTTATTGACGCGAACCAGTTATATTCGTAATTTGAAATGAAGATTATTTTGTCAACGGCTTTTGCAATCTTAATGATGATTTTTCCAATTGGGTTCTTAAACCTTTTGTCTATATTCCAAAGAGCCCAGCTTCGAAAATCTATGTGATCGGTCCATAGTGTTTTTGTTCTAGTTTTCTTTGCTGCTAAGGAGGCGGAAATCCAGTCGTCACGAGACTGGACGTTTATGGCTATTGGTTGTTCGGATTGAAATAACCTTATATACCATCGTTTTTGAGCAGCTATCTTCATCCAATAAAGTGGAAAAAGAAAGTTTCTAATGCCGCTCCAGTTTTGATTGACTATATATGGCGGAATAAATGTTTTGAAACCGGACTTTTTTGCGCGTCGAAGTAACTCGCGGGAGTTGGTAAGAATAGCTGGCGCAAATCCGTGCTGTTTTAATTCTCTGGCTAGTTCCAGTTGATACGTTTCGCCACCACCGAATTTATCTGGAGCGACATTCCGAATAAGAAAAACTTTTTTTGGATTCATTTTTGATAATCCTAAATGGTTTTCTTTACCGTTTCCACAAATGCCTCCCATGAATGCCTGTCTTTAAGGAGTTTTTGGGCTTTTTCTGCGTACTCTCGCATGGGCGCACAATTATTCTTTGCGAATTTGAGCGCTGAGACGAAACCTTCCGTGTCGTCTCTAGTCACAAATAAACCAGTTTGTTTATCTTTAATGAATTCTTTCACTCCGCCCGCATCTCCAGTAATGATAGGTAATCCAAGTGCAGCCATTTCCAATACAACATTCGGCATGCCATCGATACCAGAAGTATAGAGGAAAACATCATAATCTTTGATAGGCAGAGACGTCGCACCATCATATTCTCCACAGTATGACAATGTGTCGAGGCGATCAAAGAATCCTGTTTGGTATTTTGGCTCAAAGGTACCATAAACGTCAATATGAAATTCTTCTGGGTCGAGCTGCTGCGCAATCGACTTTAATAATTCTGGACGTTTCTCTTCAGATATGCGGCTTGCCCATAGGATATTAAACTTATCGGAGTTTTGTTGAATTTTCACTGGTCTCATTTCGATATCTACTGGTTGATAATGGACAAAACATTTATCTTTAGCAAAACCTTCATATTGGTTTAAAACATCAATGACATTTTTGTTATCTGTGTAGATTTTTTTGATCGCGGGGTATATTTCCGCTGCATAAGTCGCATAATTGAATATGCCATTCTTTTCGTCAAATGACTTTGTAAACCTAGAAAAGAGCGATACACGGAGGTCGAATTCTTTCTCTAATAATTCTTCGTGTCGAATCGACCATAAATATGCGTATTCTGAATTGACAATATGGATTCTTTTACATCCAAGTTGAACTATTAGGCGAGAAAATAGCTTCTCTTTTTCTTCTTCATAAAGCGATGAGGATACTTTACCGAATTCTAAAACATCAACGTTTCTTGCAAGCTTGTTTTTCCAAGTATTCTTCGCTTTGAGTGTAGTAATAATAGCTATATGCCAATCTGGATGCAGCTCCGTGATTGCCTTAGTGTAGTTTAATAATGCTTTATCTGCTCCACCACGAATAATCCATGGCACAATAAAGACATAGTCTGGCTTTGTCGTGAATTGCCTGGCTAGCTCTGTATATGCGTGTGCAACAGGAAGATATTCTAGTGGCGAATATTCTTTCAGGTTTTTTAGACGTTCTTTTGTAGGATAAAGAAGGTTTTCAATAACATTAATCTTTTTCCATTCATCAATAACAAATCTGATATCTTGGCTGAAATTTCTCGTGGTAGTTTTTCTGGTTTTTTCTATGGCTTTTTTGGTGGCTTTGGCGACCGGAGTGATGAAATAGTTTAAAAAGTCATTATTCCTTATAGCTTTATATGTGCGGTATAATAAACGTTTCTTTTGTTTTTTGCTAGATGTTTGAGGGAATGATTTAAAATACTCTAGATCGTATAATTCCGAATACGGCTGGACGGCGCCGGAGGAATTGTTGGCGATGGACACAGATGAGCTCTTTTGCCTGTAGAATAAAATACTTTCTTCTACTACATCGTGCTTAATGCCAGCATTGAGAGTATTAGTGTTAAAGGTATAATCTTCGTGGCCATAGCCGTTTTTGGTTTCTGGGTAAGGAAAATCAAGAAAGATTTTGCGCGGCCCCATAACGAACGAATGCCAGTTGTTTTCGCTAAGCATTGATATGGCGTTAGATTGCCTATCTGACGATGGTCGATTGAATTGTATTACTGGCTCGTCTATGTTGACACCAAAAGTTAAATTTACGTTAGCATGAACAACGGTTTTTTTGTCTACTTGAGAATCAAGGGCTTTAATACCACCCAAATACCAGTTTTCCGAAACAAGGTCATCTGAATCTACGAAAGAAATGTATTCACCTTTCGCTTTCGTGACGGCAAAGTTCCGAGATAAGGCTGGGTCTCCAAAGCTGTTGTGAAATATCCTAAATCGCTTATCGTCTTTATATTGACTGTAATAATCGGTCGTTGCTCGGTCGCCATCATCAATGTGAACTATAATTTCATAAGGTATGTCCTCCAATTCAACGGCACGGAGCGAGCGAAAAATGCTTAGCATGGTCTTATGGGCCAGCAAGCCTTCATTGTGGGCAGTTACTATGACGGAGAGTTTGAAATTATCTTTTGCTACCATGGAAGATTATTATACCTATTTATTTGGATTCGTGATATTCTTTTTCGGTATTAACGCTCCAAACGTTAGACTTGTCAGTAGAGCCATTGATAATGTTTTTAACGGCCTCGAAAGACGTACACATAGAATGATCGAGATTATTGTAACGATGTTGGCCATTGCGCCCAACACAGAAGAGATTTGGGATCGTATCGAGATAATCGCGTAAATCATCAATATGCTCATAGGTATCGAAGTAGGCAGGATAAGCCTTTTTGACACGTTCGACGTGATAATCTAGTACTTCATCTGGAGACTTAATGACGTTAATCTTAGCCATTTCTTCAATAGCCATTTTAGCAAAGTCATCATCTTTCATAGACCATAGACTATCACCTTCGTTGCAGAAGTATTCAAGGCCTATCCATACTGTGTGCTCTACATCTTTGACGAGATATGGAGACCAGTTGTTGAAGATTTGGAAGCGTCCCATCTTGACAGATTTATCGTGAACATAAACCCAGTTGTCGGGAACGATATTGCCGAGAGTTTTGATGTTGGTTTTGTTTTCTAGGGCAAGATTTTTAGTTAGAACACCGACCGTCATATAGTCACGGTATGGAAGACCGGAAGCAATTTCAAGATACTTTTTCGGAACGTTATTCATGGCTTCAACTAGGTCTTTAATTGGCATAGATGAAATGACGTAGTCGCCATTAACCGTATTTTTCTTTCCATCTTTTTCGTATACGACGCTGGTAAGGTTGTTTTTCTTATCTTTTTTAAGTCCAACAACTTTAGCCTGCGTAATGATTTCGCCACCTTTTTTCTTGATCTCCTTGGCAGTAATTTCCCAGAGCTGCCCCGGGCCAAGCTTCGGATAAGCGAATTCCTCAATTAAGGAAGTTTCTACTTTGCGATTCTTTTTGTGGAGAACTTTACCAAAAATATCTTTAAGAATGGCAGAAATCGAAAGACCCTTGACGCGTTGTGCTCCCCATTCTGGAGATATGTCGCGCGGACTGCGTCCCCATAAGTTTTCTGTGTAGTTTTCGAAGAACATTGAGTATAGTTTCTTGCCGAAACGGTTGATATAGAAATCTTCTAGAGAATTTTCTGGACGTTTGTGGACTACCGACTTTAAATAGCTGCAACCAACAACAAAAGTAGTTCCAATACCCATGTTTTTAATGGTAGAAGCCTTCAGAGATATTGGATAGTCGAAGAACTTTTGATTAAAGAAAATGCGCGAAAGCCTGTTACGGCGAAGCATAACTTTATCGGTTTTTTCTGGATCTGGGCCACCTTTAACGGTATTGGACTTTCTGTGGAGTTTTTTGTCGTCGTAAGGAAGCGCGCCTTGGGTTGGGAGCATCTTTTCCCACCATTCATTGACTTCTGGCACTTTAGAAAAGAACCTGTGGCCCCCCATGTCCATACGGTTGCCCTTGTAATTAACAGTACGGGAAATACCGCCGAACGCTTTTGATTCTTCTAGGACGACTACGTCATAATCTCTAGATTTATCGAGGAGCTCATAGGCGGCTGTAAGACCGGCTGGTCCAGCACCAATTACAATAACTTTTTTCTTTTTACTCATTTTATTCTCCTTTGGAGCACTTTGCTGTTTCGGTTATTTCTATAAACTTGTAGTTTTCATCTTCAAATCTAGTTTTATTGTTTTTAGATAAACAACGTTCTAGCCACTTGGCCTTGTCGGTAATTTCACTATCTTTTTCTACAATGAGTACTTTCGTCGCTTTGTCGCTCAAGTTGGGGAATTTATTGTCTATTTCTTCGGCTACGGAAACTAGGTAGACTTGCTTCTTAGTGATAGCTAGCGATTGTGGCGGATTGATGGGAATTTCCTTTGAGAAAGAGAACAAGACATCGTTTTCATTGGTTTCTTTAAGTATAAGCTTTTCCAGCGCGTAGTCTTCTTCGACGTAGCGCTTTTCGTAGAAGTCCACCGTGCTGACTGGGACACCAGTTGCTAATAAACAGATGAACAAAAGTACTAAAAAGGTCGGCAGTGTGGGCAGTTTGTCGGTTTGCTTAGTTCTTCTAAGGATTAATAGCGCAAAGATTGGTAATAGGGCCACTATCCATGCTACCTTGATCATAGAAAACTCGTGAATAGCTGAGTGGTTTTTAAAAACGGCGATTTGCGCGATAATGGCTATAATACTTGAGCAAATAATAGAGAGGCCTGGATTGAGAAATAGTTTAGAAAAAGCCTTTCTACGAATTGCGATAACTAGCGCGGCGCCACTTAATCCAATCATGGCAACTATGAGATATGCCGACATAACTGTGCCTGGTGTAAACGCAAGAATAAAATTGTATCCTATCTTGCTGATTTCCCAACGAAGAGAGCTATCGTTCTTTCCTGCTACTCTAATATCGTAGCGCCCCTTCATGAACTCTAGCCAGTTTGGGGTCTGGATAAGTTGGATAAAGTATAAACCCACCGCTAGCGCGACTGGTATGCCGAACCAAAGAAGGATTTGTTTGATTGGAATGGAATCTTTTTTCTGTTTTTTCTTAATGACGGATTCAATTATTTCAAATAGGAACATAAAGAAGGCGGCTAGCCAGAAATAATAATCTATAAGTATGCCGGTAAAGAGTATTAATGAGCGAATTGCTTTAAGATATGTGGTCTTTGATTCTTTTTGGGTGGTTTTATATAAGTATTCGACGAGTATAAGAGCAAAAACCCATAGGATAACACATTGGTCAGCAAAGAATATGTTCGCGAGATAGTAGCTGCATGTTGGGAGAATCATCCAGAAAGTCGACGTTAGTAGAGCAATTATGCACCTTCCTTTGATAGACTTATACTTCAGCGTTCTACTAAGGAACACATATATAAACACGGCCAATAGAATAGCCTCAAGACAAAACAGGATGAGCTGGAACTTGCGTAAGAAAGAAATTGTTAGCTCTTGACGCCCTGTCAGTTTGACGGCTGCGTATACAACAAAGGTCTCTCCGGTAGGGTAGCTTAAATATGGGCCTCTTTCCTCCGCAGAATTGAACTCAATCGTATTAGGAGATTCGTATGTGGTGAATCTTTCATTGATGGGGCCATTCTCGAGCCAGTTATTAACAAACTTTATTGTAGACCCAGAGAGCCAACTATGCATCCCGCCCATGTTAGATACATTAACTGGTCGAACAACGAGAAATATCAGACAAAAGATAACTCCGACAGATGCTATTAATGCCATTAATGGCGAGAGTCGTTTTAGAAAACTTTTTGAGTTTGTCTTCTTTCCTTTCATCCTGTCTATTATATCATATCGCTATCTATATATGGTATAATCGTAGAGTGAAATTAAGGATGCGGTGTTTGAAGTTTTTAAGGTGTCATTTTGCACAGATAGTACTTAGCATTTATCTTGGGTTAGTCTGGAATATTCTTGTTTTTCAATTTGCTCAGAAGCTGTTCGATACTGGACTTGGTAAGCTTATATACTCTTTCATAATAATCGGTGTGTTTTTTGTTTCTTTTTTGTTGGTTTCGTTTGTAATCAATCGTCTTAAAAAGATTAGTTGTCCTAGAAAGCCTGATTTTACAAAAAAACAAAAAGTTTATACCTTCGCCTTTGCGTCCGCGTTGTTCTTTTTTACCTCGTTGATATGGTTTCTAGCTTACTCCCCTGGTGGATTGTCGAATGATTCTTTTACTCAATTATTGCAGGTTGAATCTGGGAGCTATAATGATTGGCATCCGGTTCTTCATACTATTTTAGCGTTTACGATCCCGCTTAAACTGTTCGGCAGCGTAGAATCCATTGCTGTTTGTCAGATAGCCATTTTCTCTTTAGCCATGGGTTATATGGTGGAGACCATCGTGGAATTATTAGGAAAGAAATGGGGATTGGCGGCTCTTTGTTTGCTCCTTTTTAACCCGTTTGTATTTGATGAGTTAATGTATCCTTGGAAAGACGTAGCGTTTGCTATTACTGCTGTTCTTGTTGCGACAACTGTTGCAAGGATTATTTTTATAAAGAATGAGATTTCTTATTTTCAGATATGCTTTGTTGCGATATGTTTAGGAGTTGCGACATTTCTTAGACACAACGCTTTGTTGTTTACGATACCATTGATTTTGTCTTTGTGGTTCTATTTTGAACGAAAGGCATGGCTGGTTTTGGTTGCTATTTTCTCGATATTTGTTTTTGTTGTTAAAGTGCCTTTTTATTCTTTGATTGGCGTAGAAGCGCCCGATAAACGCGCCGAGGAAATGGTTGGTCTTCCATTAACAGTATTAGGGAATGTAATGAAAGAAACTCCGTCTGCGTTAGATGAAGAGACGTTTGATTTTATGTCGAAAATTGCACCTCAGGAAAAGTGGGTTAGTGATTATTTAGTTGGTAATTTTAATGCTATCAAGTGGAAAGATATTGATTTAGCTGGCGTTGATGAGGTTGGCGCTGGTAGGGTATTGTTGTATTCAATTCGCGCAATTATCCGCGCTCCACGCGCCTCGTTAGATTCAGCTTTCAGTGCAACGCAAGTGGTCTATGGATTAGAGAACGTAGTTGGATATTCGGTTGTGCCTGAAGTATTAGACTCGAATCCTAAAGGGATTGTAGCTTCCGGAAGCGAATCATTGCGTAACGTAATTAATGCGTATCGATCGTTGTTCCAGAACTCTGTATTGAAGTATTTTGGTTATATTGGTACAACAATTCTAGTGATGCTCTTTTTCATTTTTGGAATGGACCATCGAAAAGGCATTGGATGGAAAAGATTTCTATTGTGCTTCCCTATAATCCTGTATGATTTTGGAACTATGTTGTTCCTAAGCGGACCAGAATTAAGGTTTTTTTATGTGAATTATCTTATATATCCTTTGGTCGTAGCTATTGCGATTGTTCTTAGCGCTCGCAAATGGTCCCACCCTGATAAACTTGGCATCCTTCATCGTTGATATCCGATAACGGAAATCCGAGGTTGCCGAACTCGAAACCTTGTTCCTGCCATACTTCACGGATTTTACCGCGTGATTCGTAATAGCCATATTTATCGTTTCCTACAATACAGCCATGCTCATAATCCTGATAGTAGATA